>JAGODS010000375.1 GCA_017998135.1 Bacteroidales bacterium | reverse complement strand
ATACTAATGATTATGCTCAGAAAAAATACAATTTACCTCATAGTATTCATTACCCATATTGGATGGACATTACCTATTCAGGACCCAACAACAGAGTAATCTCTAATTACAAAATATATACCAACAAAAAAGGTGATTCTCTCTTAAGAATACATAACCTTCCCAAAACCTGGCCCTGTGTTATAGAACATCTGGCTGAAAATGACTACACCTATTATTATTTTGCAGGCGACTTTGCCGATAACCCAATCAGATATCTCAGCACATATTTCAGGGGTGTAGAATATTTAGATTTCCTACTTTTCAATAATCAACCTAATGAACGTACCAAATTCTTTTACAGATATTACTACCCTATGGTAAAGGTTATTCTTAAGGATTATTATAAAAAACTTGAAAATCAGAGAAAGAAAAAGACATAATATATAATAATTGCTTTGCTAATCAATAAATTTTCATTTAAATAAAAATAACCCCAAAACAAATTAACCCTAAAATGAAAAATATAAGTAAATTATTTTCAAGATATATACGCTTTGTTATTACTTTTTTAATAATAATTATAGCAATCCGATTTTATGAATACATACATTCGTCAATGTTACATTCTTTGCCCGCTGGTAGTTTCTGGCTATCATTTAAAGGGTTATTTTATGATCTTTACTTGGGATTATTTATATCGGCTCTTTTATTAATTCCCTATCTTTTATTTGGATTAATCAATATCAGGTTAGCTAATATCATTTTTTTAACTCTCTCTTCCCTAATTCTGATAGTTTATTTGGGCTTAGCACACTATTTTGCAGTTCAGCTTTTCCCTTTAGGTAAAGACTTTTTTGGTTACACAACAGCTGAAATCAAACAAACAGTTTTGGCTTCAGGAGAATTAAATATTATCTCTTTAATCAGCTTAATTATTCCTGTTTTAATATATATCTTTCTTGCCATATATTTTAAAAGACTTATTATGGGTACCAGCCTGACAGTTATATTTTATATATTAATTATTTTATCTGTATTTTTTACTCCATCCTTATTAACACCAGACGAAAGCAACTTTAAAAAGGATTTGGAATATTATCTAATATGTAACAAACTTGGCTATTTTATCAAACAGAATGCCTTTGAAAACACTATTACAGTTGATAAATCAAATTCAACAACTAATGAAGCTAACTCGCAAACAAGCGATGATTTTATCTATGTAAATAAAGAATATCCTTTATTACATCTTGATAATACCAAAGATGAAATGAGCGCTTATTTCAATAAATCTGAGCGTCCTCCAAATTTTGTATTTATACTTGTAGAAAGTCTTTCAAGTGCTTTTACAGGTAAAAAAGCCTATCTTGGAAGTTTTACCCCTTATCTTGACTCTTTAATAGAACATAGCTTATACTGGCAAAACTTTTTAAGCACTACAGGCAGAACTTTCGGTGTTTTACCCTCTGTTTTTGGCTCACTGCCTTTTGGGAATAACGGCTTTCTTGATTTAGCAGCGCAATCGCCCAGGCATTTAACCCTTATCAGTCTTTTAAAAGATAATGGATATTACACAGGATTTTACTATGGTGGAAATCCACATTTTGATATGATGGATATATTCCTTAAAAAACAAAAAATAGATTTTATCAGCACAGAAAGTATTTATGGAAGCTCTTATAAAAAATTCCCTTCCAATTCAGGCGGATTCACCTGGGGTTATGCAGACAAAGAAGTTTTCAGAAAAGCTATTGAATTAACTGCTAATAAAACCCAACAACCAAGATTAGATATTTTAATGACCTTAGCAACTCACGACCCTTTTCTTGTACCTGACCAGTCATATTATAATGATAAATTTCATAAAAGACTAAAACAAATCGGATTAAATGAAAATGATGAAAACTATGTTAACGATATGAAAAAATATGCAGCTATTCTTTATATGGATGATGCTATTAAATATTTAATAAACAGTTATAGTAAAAGAGAGGATTTTCAAAACACAATATTTATAATCACAGGCGACCACAGGATGGCTGAAATACCACTTTTATCAAAAATTGATAAATATCACGTTCCTTTGATTATATATTCCCCCTTACTAAAAAAAGCTGAAAAATTTGAAGCAGTATCCTCTCATCTTGACATAACGCCGACTATTATTGCCTTCCTGAAAAATAATTACTCTTTAAAATTTCCCTCAAAAGTACACTGGCTTGGCAAAGGCATTGATTTTAACAAAAGTTTTCGCAACATACATTCTTTAGCTTTTATGTGGGATAAAACAAGTTTATACAACTATCTGCATAAGGATTATTTTATTAATCAAAATACCCTTTTCAAATTATCTAAAGATATGAACATTGACCCTATTAAGTCTGATAGTATATTCAATATTGTTTATGCTATGCTTAATGATTTTAAAGAAAAAAACCAAATAGTTTGCTTTAATAATAAATTATATCCCGAAAACATTGACGATAGTAAAAATGACAATGTTAATGTTAAAGAAAATGAAAAAGCCAACGAGCAAACTAATACCATAAACAACAAAAATTATAAAGAAAGTGAAATAATAAGCCTGAAGGAAATTACTAATAATTTTGAAAACAATTATAAAAACAATAAAAAAATATCAAACCGTAAAGCTTTTTCAGGACAATATTCAATGAGAATAGAACCTAAAAATAATAAAGAGATAATATTGGACTCTATTCTGATAAAAGAACTCTTTC
>JAGODS010000374.1 GCA_017998135.1 Bacteroidales bacterium | reverse complement strand
TCCGCAAAGTATATGGTGACGAAGATGCATATAAAATAACTATTTATCAGGATAAACAGCTGATGGAAGCTATTTCTCTGTTTGATCGTTTTAAAACCTTAGAACAGATGTTTGCCTATGCTGCTTCCCTGAATGAGAAAAAAGAAAAATAGGTAATATGCTCAGATAATTGGTCCTTTTTAGATAACACACTCCCTAAAATATTATTTTTCACTACTTGAGGTATTTGAATCCACAAAGTTTGCCTTTTAGCCCGCTCGGACAAAGCGACTTTTTTTATATATCGCCAATAAGGAATATTCAGAAAAAGTTTTATGCTTAAACATATAATATTATATGCAGTTACGCTATAGAGAGTGGAAAAATACAAAATATTTTACTTGACATAAATATGCATTCTGATTATATTATCATTGTTCATTACTTGGGGTAATAGAACCTGCATAGGTTGCCGTCGAACCCGCTTGGTCAAATCGACGGTTTTTTTATTGGTAGGGAGGACTATTAAGTATCTTTGAAAGAGGAATTGGTTCTGCCAAATAGGCAGTTACAAATTGAGCGATAAGGTTATTTTCATCTTGAAAGCGAATTACAACAATGTAATTTGTCATTACTACAGCTACTCTATAATTTTTATCATAGCGTTTACGATTGTTATCATAACCAATGCGTAAAGTACTTAATGGAACTAATATAACATTTATTTTGATAAGCCATAAATAATAACTTTATCGTCCTGTGCTAAAAAAATCAGGGGGATATAATATGACGATGAAAGTAATGTCTTGTTGCTTACATATTAGAAATAATTGAGCTGGCAAAAGATACTTTAAATGATAGTTCCGTAGTTCATAGACATATAATAGATGTAGCTTTTTCCTGAATGAAATTACAAGATAGAAGCTATTCTCCTGTCATTGTCTTGATTTATAAAATTACTTTGTGGACTTAGTATAAATGCCTGTTGCTTAATCATTTATTTAACGCTCCCTTAACGCTGCCGTAACACTTCCGTAACACTTCCTTAACGGCGTTAGGGAATCGTTAAAGAAGTGTTAAGGCAGCGTAAAAGAAACAACTTGGCAGGAAATAATGCGCTGTCTAACAACAGGTAAAGGTCTCGCTAATTGCAAGCTAAGTTATTGCAACATAAAGTAAATTATTTATTTGGTACACTATAAATTATGGAGAGGTAATAGGTAAAATAAGGTTAAGGCAAATTCTTTCTTCGCCAACTCCTTTTTTTTACAAACATTGTTTCCCTTAAAGTATAAAAGCTATATCCCATAGACATCTGCGGACTACTGTTTTTGCAGGAATCCACATCAGACAGGAAAATATTAATACCTTTTCAATATGAAAACTATATTATAACTTACCAAACTTATCTTTTTTTACTTTCCTTGCTATTAGTCCATTTATTGAAGATAACTATTCACAACAATTGGTGATTTCATTATTCACGGTTATTTTGTTATTTCAAACCATAATAATTTTCAGTTTTAGGGTTTGGGAAGATAGAACTTATCAAACCTTTTTCTTAAATATATGTTAATAGCTGTATAATCGGTAATTGTAACTCCGCTGAAGATACCAATCATAATCATCATTTGGTATTTAATAGCTACCAGAGGTGAGGCACCGCCTAAAATTTGACCGGTCATCATTCCAGGCAAAGTTACCAGTCCCATAGAAGCAATAGTAAGCAATTCCGGCATTAGAGCTGCCTGCATTGCTTTTCTGAAAGCAGGAAGGATAGCTTCCCATTGGCTTGCACCCAAAGAAAGACGAGTGTAATATGCTTTCCAGTTTTCGGAAAGACCACTTTCAAAGCGTTCCAGGGCTAAAGCACAATTATTCATACTGTTACCTAAAATCATTCCATAGATAGGAATTAAAAACATTGGTGTAAATAAAGGTTTAGGCCGCAGAACAACAATTATCAGCCAAGGCATAACAATCAGCGTAGTGGTTAAAAGTGAAAATATCAGAACCGGCAAGAGAATTTTTTTCTGAAATTTGAGCCGTCCTTTCAAGGTTAAAACAGCATTTGCCAACATTACAAGCATCCAAAGAAAGGTTAGCCACGGATTTTCTCTGTTGAAAATAAACTGTAGAATCAAGCCAATAATTGCCAGTTGCACAATCATTCTGGCAAAAGAATTAAAAAGTTGACCGCTCAATTTCAGTTTCAAAGTTCTAAAAATCAAAAGCGGGAAAATTAGAAGTAAAGCTGCGAGCAGCAATCTATAAATGCTGATATCCATTATTTTATATCCTCCTGTCTACAATTTTTCCATTTTCCAGAACCCAATTTCTTTGCCACTTATTTTGCCAAAGCGGATCGTGAGAAATAGCAATTACAGTTCCTGCAAAATTGTTAAAAATACATTCAGAAATAATTCCGGAGGTCTTTTGATCCAGTGCGGAAGTTATTTCATCAAGCAATAGAATATCCGGTTGCAATTGCAAAACTCTGATTAACGCAATGCGTTGTTTTTCACCACCCGAAAGCTGAGAACTATGTTTTTTAAGATATTCATAAGGCAACTGAAAGGAGGTAAACAAATTTCCAATTCTTTCCTGCCTATCAGGTAAACGCCTGTGTTTCAAAGAACTGTAATGAAGGGGAAGGTCTAAAACCTCTTGCACATTGGCATCTTCCAAATAGGGCTCTTGTAACACCATACAAATCTTGCTCCGTAAGATTTCGGGTTGATAT
>JAGODS010000046.1 GCA_017998135.1 Bacteroidales bacterium | reverse complement strand
TACAAAAAACAACCCGACAGATACAAAAAACAACCCGACAGATACAAAAAACAACCCGACAGATACAAAAAACAACCCGACAGATACAAAAAACAACCCGACAGATACAAAAAACAACCCGACAGATTCAAAAGATGTAATTTGACCCCCAAAAAATGTTAAGCCGCTTCACTATTATTATACTTAAAACGGGATAAAACCTTGCATTTTTAAGTTTATTACAACAATATTAATGTTTCACATTTGCAAAATGTGAAACATTTAATTTAAACCGTATAAAGTATAATTTCAAATATTTTGTTCTTAAATAAATGAAATAATATATCTTTGTATTCTATTTTATAAAAACCCTTTAAGCAATTAATCCGTATAATATATTTATGAAATATTTAATAATAAAGCAGGTTTTAATAATAATTTGCTGTTTAAGTCTAAGTAAAAGCTCCGTTTTTGCTCAAAATGAAAAGTCTGATTTCTTAAAGGGAAAACTTATCATTAAATTAAAAACTGTCGCTCAGAATGATAGAGCGGGAGGGCAAGCTTCCGTTTTCAATAGTTCCTGCCTCGCTTATCTGAAATCAATTGGAGCTGAAATTCCTGAAAGACGATTCCCTTCCCATTTACCTTTAAGAATGCAATTCAATGACAAAGGACAAAAACTTATTGACCTTTCTCTCTTTTATAATCTTTATTTTAATGAATCCGTTCCCGTTGAAACTGTTATTAATAAGCTTAATTCTTATGATTTTATTGAATATGTCGCAACTGAAAATATACAACTCCCTCTTTTTACTCCTAACGACCAATTGCTCGGCGAACAGAAATACCTCGCTGTTATTAAAGCTTATCAGGGATGGGATATTGAACAGGGGGATACAAATATTGTTATTGGTATTGTTGATACTGGCATTGATATTGACCATCCTGATTTAATTAATAATATTAAATATAATTATAAAGACCCTATTGATGGAATAGATAATGATAATGATGGTTACATTGACAATTTCAGAGGCTGGGATTTCGGCGATTATGACAATAACCCCCAGTCTGAAGCCGATATTCAGTTTCACGGCGATTTTGTCTCAGGTATTGCAGGCGCTTCTGTTAATAATAGTATCGGCGTTGCGGGTGTAAGCTTTAAATGTAAAATTCTTCCTGTTAAAATTGCTAAAGCCAAAATGATGGTTAAGGCTTTTGACGGTTTAGTTTATGCCGCAGACCATAATTGCGCTGTTATTAATTGTTCATGGGGCAATACTTACGGGTTTAATCCCTTCGAACAGGACATAATTAATTATGTTACTTTTAATAGAAACGCTCTTGTTGTTGCTGCTTGCGGTAATGAAGGAAATGAAACCTTATATTATCCCGCTTCTTACAATAATGTTCTAAGTGTAACAGCTCTTTATAGCCACGGCGTTAAAAAAAATACTTCAACTTATAACAAATATGTTGATTTAGGAGCGCCTGGTGACTCCATTTATACTACTTATAACGGAGCTTATGCCAAATCAGGCGGGACTTCTATGGCTGCTCCGATTGTTGCAGGTTGTGCCGCTCTCGTTAAATGCAGGTATCCCCAGTTGGACGCTCTGCAATTAGGCGAGATGTTAAAGGTTACTTCAGACAGAGTGGACGAAATGCAGGCTAATAACTCTTATAAATACAAACTCGGCTATGGTAGGGTTAATCTCTTTAAAGCTCTCAATAGTCAGAATATCTCTTCTGTCAGTTTATATAAAGATAGTATTGTTGATTACAAAGGCTGCAAGTTCTTTAGTAATGACACTGTTTTAATATTTGCCGATTTTATTAATTATCTTAATCCTGTTTCTGACCTAAATTGCGTTCTTAAATCTTTATCCCCTTATGCAACTATAATAGACAGTGTTTTCTCACCTGGTATTATTAATACATATCAGATTAAAAACAATTATTCTAAACCTTTTAAGATTTTAATTAATAAAGAAACTCCTCCCAATACATTGATAGACCTTGTTATTATTTATCAGGGCGGAGGTTATTACGGTTATAATACTTTATCTTTTAACGTTAAGAAAGATTATATTGATATTAAAATGGATAAAGCCCTTGTCTCGGTTGGTAGTAATGGAAGAATTGGATATATTGACGAGCAGCACAAACAGGGTGTCGGATTTTATTATAATAATTCCCCTTTAATGTACTGTGGCGGGCTGATGATTAGCTCCCCCCCTGATAAGTTAATTGATTGTGTTTATAGTTCCCCTGTTACTGCTTTAAGCAATGATTACAAACCTCTAACTATTAGTTATAAAGAAAATAATGCCTTATCTGACCTTGATATTTTCAGTATTTTTAATGATAATAATGCAGGCGATATGAAAATTAACCTTCTTATTAAGCAAAATGTTTATTCTTATTTGAAAGATAATTTTATTATTCTTGAATACGAATTACAGAATAGGGGGAAAGATACAATTAAAAATATGTCTGCCGGTTTGTATTTTGATTTTGATGTGCTGAGGTCTGAAAATAATACTGCTGTTTTTGATAAAACTATTTATACTGCTTATACTTATTCTAATAATTACGATATGTTTGCAGGTATAAAGCTGCTTACTAAACAAAATTATAATTTCTATGCCTTAAGTAATGGTGGTAATAATGGTAGTGTTAAGATATATGATGGTTTTACAAAAGCCGAAAAATATAACACTCTAACAACAACCCGAGAATACAATGACAAAACTGATGTTTCGCAATCTTTATCTTACAAGGATTTATTAATAAATCCTTATGAAACTATCACTATTGCATTTTCATTATTTGCAGGCGATAATTTCTATAATTTATTAACTTATTCTTCCACAAGTCAAATTAAATATGATGAAATTATTAATAGTAAAAAATATACTTTGGATGGTTTTGTCTGTTATAATAATGATTTAAAAAAACCTTTGAAAGAAACAGATGTCATTTTAAAAGATTCTGATGGCAGGATTATTAATCAAACCATTACAGATATTAATGGTTATTATTGTTTTAAAAAGCTGCCTGTCGGAATATATTATGTTGAAGCTAAACCTGTTTTAACTCCTAATGGTGTTAATCCTATTGATGCCCTGATAATAAACAAAGCTTTTCTCAAGTTATTTACAATTAAAGATGATATTCTTAAGATTGCTGCAAATGTAAATAAAGACGAAGTAATAAGCCCTATTGACGCTTTATTGGTTAACAGATATTTTCTGTCTATAATTAAAAAATTTCCTAAAGGCGACTGGTATAGTGAAAATATACAGGTTAATTTAGATAGAAATATTAGTTTAAATATTCGCTGTATTTGTTTTGGCGATGTTAATGCTTCTTTTGAATTTAATAAACAATAAACACTCAAATATTGAAGCATTTCCATAATGCTTCGTTTGAAGGAGGGGCAGCAATAATAGAGATATTATTATTTGTTACAGGATGAATAAATTCAATTTTTCGTGAATGCAGACAAATCGAACCGTCTTTATTAGGTCGGTCAAAACCGTATTTTATATCTCCTTTTATAGGGCAACCTATATTAGCAAGTTGAGCCCTTATCTGGTGATGTCTTCCAGTATGCAATATTATTTCTAAAAGATAATATTTATCGCTTTTACTTATCAGACTATATTCTAAAACCGCTTTAGCCGCTCCTGCTGTATTTTCTTTTACTATGTATGATTTATTTTGTGTTGAGTTCTTTTTCAGATAATTGCAAAGCAACATTTTAACTGCTGGCACTTCATTTTTTACTATTGCCCAATAGGTCTTATTTATATTCCGGGTCTTAAACATTTCATTCAGTCTTGTCAAAGCTTTACTCGTTTTGGCTAAAAGTACTATGCCTGATACAGGGCGGTCTATCCTGTGAACCAATCCTAAAAACACCGCACCAGGTTTATTATACTCGTTTTTTATGTATTCTTTAACAATATCCAATAAACATATATCTCCAGTTATATCTCCCTGCACAGGTATATTTGTAGCTTTATTAATTATAATAATATGATTGTCTTCGTATAATATATCAGTTTCTAACAACATATTTTCTTAAATAAATAAGTTTACAAAATTATGTAAATATTACAGATTATTATTATTTTAAATAATAATATCAATAAATATGTTATTTTTGCTTTTTTAAATATAAAATTAAAATGAAATACCCTGTTTATATTCCTGATTTAACAGAAAAAGAAAGTGATAATGTTAATGATTGTCTTAAAAGTACTTGGATTTCTTCAAGAGGTAAATATATTGATGAATTTGAAAAATCAATGTGTAATTTTACCGGTTGCAAAAATGCTTTAGCGGTTTCAAATGGGACAGTCGCCTTACATCTCGCTCTACTTGCTTTAGATATTAAAAGGGGTGATGAAGTTATTGTTCCCGACTTTACATATATTGCTACTGCAAATGCTGTTTTATATGTTGGGGCAACTCCTGTTTTTGCTGATGTTGACCCTTATTCTTGGAATATTACTGCTCAAACAATCAGAAAACTCATCACACCTAAAACTAAAGCTATTATTGTTGTTGATGTTTATGGTTGTCCTGTTGATATTGACTCTATTATTGATATAGCAGTTGAAAATAATATTTTTATTATTGAAGATGCAGCCGAATCTCTTGGGGCTACATATAAAAATAGAAAAGCCGGTAATTTAGGTCATATTTCTACTTTAAGTTTCTTTGGCAATAAAACTATTACTACTGGAGAAGGTGGTATGGTATTAACTAATAATAAAAAGCTTGCTGATAAAATTGCTCAATTAAAAAACCAGGGTAATTCTAATTCTATTCGGTATTTCCATGATGTATTAGGTTATAATTATAGGATGACTAATATACAAGCTGCAATAGGATGTGCGCAAATGGAAAGAATAGATAAAATAATTCAAAGAAAAACGGATATTTTTAATTTTTATAAAAAAAGATTACTAAACAAGGTTGTCTTTCAGTCTATTGATAGTAATACTTCATCTTCTTACTGGATGATAGCTTTTAAAGTTAAAGATAAAGCTACAAAAGATGGTTTAATGAAACATCTTGAGCTATGCGGTATTGAGACGAGACCCTTTTTCTTTCCCGTTTCAGATATGCCTTTTTATTCTAAAACCAATACTCCTATTTCTAAAGAATTATCTGAAACTGGTGTAATAGTACCTTCTTATCCCTCTCTTTCAGATGAGGATTTAATTTTTATAACAGAAAAAATAATTGATTATTTAAGTAATAAATAATTTTATATTTATGAAAAAAGCTTTTATTACAGGTGTTACCGGGCAGGATGGTTCTTATCTTGCAGAATTTTTATTAAATAAAGGTTATCAGGTTCATGGTTTAATTAGACGTTCAAGCCGCGACCTGATGCAACGTATAGAACATTTGTTGCACGACCCGCACGAGAAATTTAATAATTTTTTTATTCATTATGGCGATGTTACTGACTCTTCCAATATAACTCATCTAATTCAGAAATTACAACCGGATGAAATTTATAATCTTGCTGCTCAAAGCCATGTAAAAATTTCTTTTGAAACTCCGGAATATACTGCTAATTCTGATTCTCTCGGCGCTTTAAGAATTCTTGAAGCTATTAGAGTTCTCGGGATGGAAGCTAAAACTAAATTTTATCAGGCTTCTACAAGTGAACTATATGGAAAAGTTGCTGTTATCCCTCAGGACGAAAATACTCCTTTTTATCCCCGCAGTCCTTATGCTGCTGCAAAGCTTTATGCTTATTGGGTTTCTATTAACTATAGAGAAGCATATAATATTTTTGCTTCTAATGGTATTCTTTTTAATCACGAGTCTCCTCGTAGAGGTAATAATTTTGTTACAAAAAAGATAATAATCGGAGTTGCTGAAATTTTTGCTGGCAAAAGAAAATGTTTATATCTCGGCAATATTGATGCTAAAAGAGATTGGGGATATGCTCCTGATTATGTTGATGCGATGTGGAGGATTATGCAATATGATAAACCTGATGAATTTGTTGTTGCTACTAACGAAACCCACTCTGTTAAGGAATTTATTGAAAAGTCTTTCTCTCTTATTGATATTAATATTGTCTGGGAAGGTCAGGGTGTTAATGAAAAAGGAATTAACAAGAAAAATAATCAAACTATTATTTCTATTGATCCCTTGTATTTCAGACCTACTGAAGTTGATTATCTACAGGGTGATTATTCTAAAGCTAAAAAATTACTCGGTTGGCAACCCACTGTTAGATTTGATGAATTAGTCGAGATTATGATGAAAGCTGAACTTAATAACCTGAAAAAATAATACTTCTTTATATTTTTTCATAGTTCTTATTTATACTGTAATTTATTGCTTCAAATATAGCTTTATTTAGTTTTTCTAAACTTAATTCTCCTTGTTTTAATAAGGTTTCTTTATCCGGTCTTTTAATATCTGTATTAACTATCTTATTCATTTTTTCTGCCAGATTTTCAGCATCTGAACGTTTGAAAATACTTATATTATTACCTTCTACTTCAAGATTAACAGCAATATCTGATATTATTACAGGTATTCCCAATGCAATAGCATTATATACGGCAAACCCACCAGGTCCTCCTTCAAAAAGGGTTGGTTGTATTAAAGCTATACTTTTCTTCATTATTTCAATCTGCTCCCGTTTGGGTGTTAATCCTGTGAAATGTAAATATTTTCTTATTTTCAACGCTTTACTTTCCCTGAATAATTCGTAAATAAAATCAGGGAACTTATTATCTCCCATATCTCCCGTGCAAACCAGATGTATATCTTCAACCTTATATTTATTAATAAGTATTGATAATGCTTTAAATGCTGTTTTATGATCTTTGTGAATCCAAAATTGATTAGATATAATAAAATAGTTTTTTGGCAATTTATACTTTTTTCTAACATCTGTATTCATATTATCTAACCATTCCACATCTGCATACGGACAAAAAGGCAGATTAAATATTTTTGCACTATTGTTAGGAAAAAATTTGTTAATATCATTTTTTGTGTCTTTTGAATTTACAATCATAGTAGTTGATTCTTTTATCAATTTTTCGAAATATTTATCTCTTTGCTCAATTTCTGTTTCTGAAAAAAAATCGGGAAAATACTTATGCTGAAAATCAAAGATATAACTTATCCAGGGTAAAGAAAAATCTTTATTAAATACAGCACCTGTCGGAAAAACTATATCTATATCCTGTTTTAATATCTCTTCTGTTAACCCGTTTTTTATGCTTTTATAATAAATAAATTCAACTCTACTGTTTTTGAAAAAATCTCTGAATTCGTCAAGACTTAGTGATGATTTTACATATTCTTGTCTGATATAGACAGGTGATTTAAATTTAATTACTTGTTCAAATATTTTTTTATAAGTTTTTAAATATGATAAAATTGTACTTTTTAGAAGGGATAGATTTTTTTTTATTTTAAAAAACAAATTCTCAGAAAATTCTTGATTAATTTTTGCATCTGATATAAAAACTAATATCTTTACCTGCTGGTTTGTATTATATAATAGTCCTTTTGAAAGAAATTTTAAAAGCTCTGCTCCACCTCCCCAAAAAAAATGGCTTCCTATCATTCCTATTTTTAGTTCTTTTTTTTTCATAATTATTTATAAAATGTAGTTTTAAAACTGAGTTTGGAGATGCGTTCAAGCTTCTGTATTTATTAATTTTAATAACTATATATTTATTAATTAATTCTCTGTTTACCTTAGTAATTAAATTCTTTATATTTTTTTTGACTCCCTTTTTATCTTAGATAAATATCTCCTTTTTTTCGCTTTCTGATTATTTTCGCAGGGACTCCATAAGCAACTACTAAATCAGGAATATCTTTTACCACTAAGGCACCTGCTCCTATTACACTATGATTACCAATTTTTATTTTATGTATTACATTTGCTCCTAATGATACTGCAGTATTATTACCAATTCTGACATTTCCTCCGAGTGTTACTCCAGGTGCCAGACTTGAAAAATCACTCATATAACCGTCGTGGTCTAATGATGCTTTTGTATTTAAAATGCAAAATTTCCCTATAGAACTATCGCTGTTGATTACTGCGCCTGCCATTATTACTGTTCCTTCTCCTATTCTAACGTTTTTTCCTATCTCGGCTGACGGATGTATGCATTTAATAAAATTAAAATCAGGTATCAGTTTTATTATTTTTTTATATACTAAAGCTCTTGTTTGGTTATCTCCTATACCAATCACTCCTCCATTAATATTATAATCTTTGATAATTTTAATAATATCTTTATCACAACCTATCAGAGGGTAATCCATTAGTTTTATTCCCTTTTTATATGTTTTATCAATTAAACCTGCTATAATATACTTTTCTTCTTTTTCTATTATATCTATAATAACTTTTGAATTTATTGAAGCTCCAAAAATTATAATGTTTGTTTTATTTTTTTTAGAAGGCATATAATTATTTATTATTTAAAATTGATTTAATATAATTATAATCTTTATCTCTTAATGTTTTTAATATAGGATTAGAAATAGTTTCTCTTTTATTCCATATAATATTTGATGTTTTTTGCCTAATTTTTTGAATTAAAGTAAGCTTTTCTTTTTTTGCGGTAAAAATATCATTCAAATTTTGTATATTCAAATTCTGTTTAGAAAAAAGATGTAAATCTACATAATTACTATATAGAAATAAATTAAATTTTTCGGCTATATATTTTAAAGTCTTTATATTATAAAAGGATATATGTTGTCCTGATTCCTGTACTAAATACCACCAATTTTGAAAATTGTCTTTTGGATATAATTCCGTTGAAAACAATATGTTTTTTGAATATTGTAATATGTTTTCTATTTCTGTGATAGGTTCAGGCAAATGTTCAAATAATTCAAAAGCTGTAACTAAATCAAATTTATTTTTTCCTTTATTATCAGATATATCAAAATATTTGGCAAATAAATTTTTGGCATATTTGTCCTGTCTAAAGAAATTTAATCCTTTATCTCTCATTAACCTTACAAATATTCCATAACCTCCCCCATAGTCTAAATAAATTCCATTTATATTAAATAATTTAAAGATTATTTTTTCAGATAAATTGGAAAACATAATATTTCTATAGAGTAAGCCCGTATCTAAACAGGAAATAGCCTCAGAATAAGATTCTTCAAGCCAAAATGCATCTTTAATAAATATAAATTCACAATTACTGCATTGTAAATATTCTGCGGTATATTTATTCATAATATTACCGCAAAAAAGTTTATTAGTAGTATTTCCGCAAATTTTACAATTCATTTATTCTGTGCTAAGTTTAATATATTTATATAAATTATTTGAGTAATTTTCAAGAGAATGTTCTGATGAAATAAAATCAATTATTTTTTTACTCCGTATTCTTAACTCTTCTTCTTTTAATAACAATAATTGATTTATAGCAGTTTCAATAGTTGATAATTCAGAATTTTTTATTATAAAACCTGTGTTTTCAGGAATATCTATTCCACAGGCTTCATTTATTATCGGAATTAAGCCTCCATTTCCCATAACTGTTACTACTGATGGTGCGCTTCCTTCGCTTGCTGATGAAAAGATACAGGTGCCGCAAATATTTAATATGCTTTGAAACATTTCGCTTTTAATATTAATAAAGCCATAAGTTTTAATATTTTCAGTATTGTACAAATAGTCATAATATAGATTTTCAACCCTTTTTTCATAACTAATAGCTCCACAAATATGCAAATTTATGTCTTTTCTTTTTTTGAAAAGTTCAAGCAATATATCTAATCCTTTATGAATAAGACCTTCCCCGCCAAACCAGAGAAAATTAAATTTTGCTTTTGAAAAGTCTTTTTTTGTTATATCAATATCAAAAACTTTATGAAAAAATATTGGAATTTCATATAATTTGTGCTGTGTATATGGCTTCGGATAAGTAGTCAAAGTGTGTTTGTTGCCTACTATTATTAGTGCATTTGCAAAAAAAATCTGATTACTATATAGATTTTCTACTAATCTTGCTGATTCAGGGATAAATATACCTTTTCTTTTATATAAGTTATAAACCCGTTTTAAACTTTCTGCATTTTGGAAATAGGAATAACTGCCTGTTCCATAATGTATAATTTTTAATGTCTGTTTAATATTAAAATAAAAGCAATTATGAAGAGCTTCTCCAAATCCATAGATTACTTCATATTCTGCAAAATCTATTTCTTTATATTTTTTATTCCAATCAATAATATCAACCTGATATCCAAGTTTGTTAAAAATTTTAGCAGCTTCAAGACATTCTATGTAGTTTGTATGTCCATAAGTTAAATTATTTCTAAAAGGGGCAGTAATATATGATATTAATACTCTTTTCGGGTAGCAGGTTTTGAAGAAATTAAATATGGGTTTATCAGCCTGGTTTATTTTTGTGATGGAAATATTGTAACCAAGGAATTGAGTGATTTTTTTTATTAATGCTTTTATTAAGGACATTTATGTATTTCTGAATAAGATATGAAGATTAAAACTTTTGGAAAAACAAATATTTTTTAATTTTAAAACTTGCTTTTTGAAGGTAAGTAGCTTCTTTTAAATTCAAACCTTTATTGATATTTTTTATAATTAACCTATCTATATCTTTGCGAACTTTAATGTCTGAAGGATGCTTAATGTTTTTGGTGTCAATTAAAGAAATAGGCATATTCTGAAAATAATTATTGTCTTCAGTATGAGTTCCTTCTATTCCAAGATTTGTTATCTGATTTCTGAAAGGAATTATACCTATATAAGAATTAAACATTAAATAATAAGCTAATTGAATATCCCAGGTATTTATTCTGCCTGAAATTGCAGCTTCCATAGTTTGTATCATATAATTACAAAAAGCTGAATTATGGTAATGTTTATAGAATAACATCGGGTCAAAATTAATAACATCTACGTTAAAATTTTTCCAAACTCTTCTATATGTAGCCCAACCCCAAATAAAATAATGATTAGAAAAAAAGTAGCTATTTAATTTATCATATTTGCCAAACAGATAATTTGTACCGCTGATAAATCCAATTTTATCATTATCTCTGTATTTTTCCAGCATTAATTCACAAAATTGAAAAAAACTTTGAGTTGGTAAACAATCGTCTTCAATAATTATTCCCTCTTTAACATTTTCAAAGAACCAGCTAATTGCTCCACTAACTGCATTTTTACAACCTAAATTGTTATCTTTGAAAAGAGTTTTTACTTTACAATCCCAGTCTATATTATTTACTATTTCTCTTGCTTTTTTACAATTTAATATTTCTTCTTCTCCTTTCTCAGGGCGAGGTCCATCAGCAGTAATATATAATTCCTTAGGACGAGCAGTTCTGATTGCCTCGAAAACTTTATTAACAGTATCTGGGCGATTAAAAATTATAAATAAAACAGGAGTTTTAAGCATATTTAAAAAGAGAGATCTTATTTATAAGATAAATATTTTATTTTTAGATTTGCAAAATTAATTAATTTTGTAAATTGTATTATAAATTTTTATTGACTTTGGACTGAAGTTTTTATACTAAGGGCTAAAGTCTCAGGACTATTTATTTATGAAGATACGCTATAAAATAATATTATCTATTGTTTCTGTTTTTTTGTTCGTTCTCTTAAGTGTTTTTGTTTTTCAATATTTTTATACAAGAGAGTTTGATAATATTGTAAAATTACAGAGCAAATCATTAGAAAGCAATATAAATTTGTATATAGCCGGAGATAATTTTTTCCCGGAATGTAATATCTTTTATAATTATAATGATAAAAATAAAGATTCATTGGTTCTAAATAATATTATTGAAAGAATTATTGAAAATTATAAAATATATGCGGTATATCTTTATTCATCAAATAATACTCTAATAAAAAAGGTATTTTGTGATACTAATATTTCAGTATCTGTACCTGGAGATATTTCTGAAATTAGTAAAAATTTTTATTTTACTGATGATTCAGGTCTTTATATTGCTAAAAAAGTGAACATAAATAATGTTAACAAAATTTCTAATAAAGAATATTTTTTGTTATTTATCAAAATGATGGATAAGGAAACACTTGAAGAGTTAAAAAATGAAATGGCAGTTGATAATGTATATATTTCTATTGTTGATAAACAGCAGAAAAAATTTAATGTTGATGATGATAATTGTATTATTATTTCTAAGCCTTTACTAAATCAAAATTCAATACCGGTTGCATATTTATATATAACAAAGAAGCTTTCTTTAATTTTAAATCTGGTTAAGGTAAGAAACATATTTTATGTTATTTTCTTTATATCGGTTTTATTGTTGTTATTTGTTATAATTTTTATTGTAAATAAAATAATAAATAAAC
>JAGODS010000045.1 GCA_017998135.1 Bacteroidales bacterium | reverse complement strand
TCCGCGACAAACCTGAGATAATCTATTACAGGCGTTTCCTTATATAAAGGATTGCTTTCGGGCAGGTAGCCTATATGTTTTTTTATCTCGTCCGGATGCTTTCTCACTGACCAATTTCCCACTCTTATGTCTCCATCGGTAGGCGCAAAAAAAGTAGTTATAGCTTTCATTGTGGTAGTCTTACCTGCGCCGTTCGGTCCTAAAAAACCCAATACTTCGCCTGTTCTCACAGTAAAGCTGATATTGTCCACAGCTCTCTGAACTCCATATTTCTTTGTAAAATTTTCAACAATTATATCCATTTTTATAAAATTTTTCGGGTGCAAAATAAATCAATTCTCTGAAATTATAAAAGATTTTTTTTTTACTTTTTAACAATTTTTAACATTTTTTAATAACACTGCGCTATTATAAAAACCTCGCAGAGTAACCTATTCTATGTGCTTTTAATTATTGAATATATAACATTTAAATTAAATTTTTAATAATACACTCTATTTAATAAAAACCCATTTATCTTATATTTATTATTTTTGCACTTTAAATGCACTGTTAACTTTATAACTACAATTTAATAAAATACAACAAATAACGTTTTTCATTAAATAATATTACCAATGAAAAAAATAAAAGCACTTATTTTTTTAAGCTTAATTTATTTGTCAGCCTATTCCCAAAGAAATGAATTGGGCTTTTTCTGCGGCGGTTCATATTATCTTGGAGACATCAACCCTGGCAAACAATTTAAAATGATACACCCGTCAGGCGGATTTTTCTACAGATATAATTTTAACCCTCGCTTTAGTTTTAAACTTATGGGCTTATACGGCTCTATTGAAAGCGATGACTCTCAAATTAAATACAAACCCGAACGTAATCTCAGTTTCAAATCAACTATTACCGAAGTAAGCAGCCAGATAGAACTCAACTTTATGCCTTACGTCCCGGGCAATATGACATACTATTTCTCTCCTTATATTTTCACAGGATTTTCTACCTTCTTCTTCAATCCTAAAACCGAATTTAACGGTAAATGGTATGAATTACGCCCCCTCGGTACTGAAGGACAAGGAACCTCGCTCTATCCCGGCAAAGATAAATACTCGCTTAATTCGTTCGCTATCCCCTTCGGCTTAGGCTTAAAGCTCAATGCAAACAAATATTTCTCAATAGGCGCCGAATGGGGCTTGAGAAAAACTTTTACTGATTACCTTGACGATGTAAGTACTACTTATGCCGACCCCGCCATTCTTAGCAGCGAAAACACACCGCTTGCCGCCGAACTCGCTGACCGCTCTGTTAGCTCATCAGGCAAAGATATAGAAAGCTCTCTAAATGTTGGCTTACAGAGAGGTAATTCTCAAAACAAAGACTGGTATTCTTTTTTCGGTGTTATGCTTGTTTTTAAAATTCAAAACAAAAAAGATGACTGCCCTGCTTATCAAAAAAGAACTAATTACAAAGAATACAAATTATATCATTAAATACCATACTGCTATAAAACCTTGTTTTTCTTTATTATTATTTTTCATATTATTCCTATCTTTAAAGGTATTCCCGCAATGTCCCAATAATAAAATAAACAGTTACACCCATTGCTGCCCACGCTTTTCTGATAAAAATAATAATGGTATTTGCGACCTCTCTGAACTTGATACTAATTCCAATTCCGCTATCCATAAAAGCGACTCTGCTACTCATAAATCAAAAGACATAATCCACGAACCAAAATCCGTCAAACCCGTTACAAAACACTTAGTTTATAGCTCGCAACCCGTCAAAAAAGACACAAAAACCCTAATTCGTAATCAGCAGAATTTAAAACTCAAAACGCTATACACAGACCAAAACCCTGTTTTAATAAACAAAAAAGTTTATTCCGCATACGACCTTATCCTGTTAAGCTCCTTAACACTGGGCTTTTATCTTCTGACCTATTTCCTCTCAAAAACAGGAATAATTAGAAAATGCACCCATAGGAGAATCTGGAATGTTATTTTACTGCTTGCTGCTCTTCTTTCTATTTTTATTGGTTTTATTCTCGTTATTCTTCTCAATTATTGCATCAGATTTAAATATTACAGCACTTTAAACCTTATTCATATAGAAGCAGGAATTGTGCTTGCTATAATTACAATATTCCACTTAACCTGGCATCTCAAATATTACAAAAATATTTTTCAAAATAAAAAAGATAAAATCTCTCAATGCTAATCTTTGTGCTTTTAATAATTCTCTCAATACATTACCAAGTACCAAGTACTCAATACTAATTAATATACTATGAATAAATCTATTTTAATATCTCTTTTAATCAGTTTTATTTTCCTGTCCTTTATAGTAAAAGCACAAAAACCTACTTCTTTTGTGAAAGGTAAAATTTACTTTAAACTTAAAGACAATGTAAAACTTGAGCTTTCTAAATCAAGCAATGACAATGTAAAACCAGCCGACTTACCTTTCCTTGCTAAATTAAGCAGTAAATACAAAATATCTAAAACAAGAAGACCCTTTGTAATTGATGAGGACCCTAAACTTTTACGCAGTTTTGAACTTAATTTTGAAAACTATAGCCTTGTGGACTCGTTAATTAATGAAATTGAAGCTTTTGATATGATAGAATATGCTGAAAAAGTACCTATTGCTGAGCTTTGCTATACCCCTAATGATAGCTATTTTAAAAACATTAACAATTTACATCTTAAATGGCATTGGGATGTGATTCAAGCTGAAGATGCCTGGGATATATGCAAAGGAGACCCTAATATCAAAGTCGCTGTTGTTGATGTTGCTGTCTGGACAGCACATCCTGACCTTAAATCCAAAGTAGTTGCCCAATATGACGCTACAAACGGCGCTGCCGATTGTAATCCCCCATCCATAAGCAACAACCAAAGCAAATACGAACTCTGGTCTCACGGCACTCATTGTGCAGGACTTATCGGCGCTGCTACAAACAATGCGACAGGCGTTGCAGGCATAGGATACAATGTAAGTATTATAGGAGTTAAAGCCGGAGACTCGCAAAGCGCTCAGTTAACCTCGTATCTTGACGCTGTTACCTGGGCAGCTAATAACGGGGCAAACGTTATTAGTATGTCTTACGGCAAATCAGGCTCTCAAACAGGGCAAAATATTTATTATGCAGCTTACAAAAAAGGCATTACACTTGTTGCAGCCGCAGGAAATCAAGGCGACGACGGAATCAATTACCCTGCTTCTTATTCCTTTATTATCTCTGTCGGCTCAACCGACTCAGACGATATTAAATCCTCATTCTCACAATACAATGACTATGTTGATATAATGGCGCCAGGCGGTTATTGTATGGGTTATAGCCCTACTATTTCTGTACTAAGCACTACCTATAACACTTATTTAAGCGGGGTTGGCAATATAACAGGAAATTATGACTTTATGATAGGGACCTCAATGGCAACACCTATTGTATCAGGACTCTGTGGACTGATGCTTTCGCTCGACCCTTCTTTAACACCACTGGAAATAGAACAATGCCTCAAATCAACCGCTATTAATATTGATACCCTTGAAGTAAATGACGGCAGCAATAAACCATATTCAGGCAAAATGGGAGCAGGCAGAATAAATGCATATAAAGCTATGCTCTGCGCCGGGAGTAAACTCCCACTTAAAGCCAACTTTAAAGCCGGACAAACAGAAATTAAAAGCGGTAATGCAATTAATTTCACCAACCTCTCCTTAGGAGCACCCGATAAATATAAATGGACTTTTCCCGGTGCCGAACCCTTTGGCTCACGCAGCGAAAACCCCACTGATATTATCTATAACAAAGCCGGTATATATGATGTTACACTAACTGTTTACAAAGAAAAAGACAGCTCAAGCACAACTATAAAGAACTATATACTGGTTGATACCACACTTAATATTTCAATAATTAAAAATGATAAAGATATTAAAATATTTACTTCCGATAAAAGCCTTTTCTTAGACAGACAATCGCTGAACGACAACAAAGCTATCTCGCTGCAAATCTTCAATGCTTCGGGTAGCCTTATTAAGTCTTTTTATATACCTGCTAAAACTTCAACTTTTTCTTATAATTTTAACTCCCTTCCGCAAGGAATTTATTTTATACTACTTAATACAGACGACAAATTAATTAAACAGAAAATTATTTTCTGAACATATATTATCCCCTTATTAAACGCTTTGTTTATTTACTACATCAATCTTGGGTTCTTAAATAGTTTAACTTATTAGTAAAACTTTGCTTAGCAATCCTTACTTTGCAGTAATATTGACCACTTACTAAATTTAAAGCTTTAAAGTTATATAAATAATTCCCTTTATCCTGCTGACCACAATCAATATTTGCCACAGGTCTCCCGAAGAAATCATAAATTGATATGTTTACATCAGTTTTAAAATCAACTTTATAATTAATAATTAATATTTCCCCATTGCCAGGTAACCCATACATTGTTATTTTGAAGGGCAAACACTGAAAGCAAAGCATCATCAATCAAATTATCAAAAAAAAAACACTTACCCTTGCTATTTTTCATAAGAGTTGTATAGCCAACAGCCCAGCCTTCGTTTTTATCTGAAAAACTTATTGATTTAAGAGAATTTCCCTGCGATAAAGGTCGCTGCCACAACCATTGCGAATTAGTATTATTAAAATCAATACTGATACTAATAAAATAAGGTATCTTTTCATATTTATTAGTATTAATTATTTAAGTAAAATCATTTTTCCTGTAAGTGATTGAATAGATGTATTCAACTTATAGAAGTAAATACCTGCATTCACCAGGGCTGCATCAAAAGTAAAACTATGCATTCCAAAATTCAATTGCCCTTTAAATAACTGCTTTATTAAGCGACCCTGAAAATCATAAACATCCAGACTTATATCTGTCGGTTTATTCAGGAAAAACCGTATATCCGTCTTTTCATTAAACGGATTAGGGAAATTATATATAGCTGCTATATCTGTTTTAAGGTATTCATCCCTTATGTTTCCAGTAGGCTGACCGAAATAAATAATTACATCATCCCAGGTGTATCTTACCTTATAGAAAGGCAGTTCCGCTCCATTCTGCTTCCTTACTATTATATTTTTTAGACGAAATCCATTATTTAGCAACAGACTAATCTGCGGGTCAAGAGGGAAAAAAGCCTCAGGTATGCTTATCGTTAAAACTGAATCCGCTGACAATTCAGAATAAAAATAAAATTTATCCCTCATATTCCAGTAATCGCCATAATCTGTCAGACTCATCGGATACATCTTCAAAGGTTTTTTTAAAAGTAAAGTCTCAAACAATTTTATTTTATAATTATCAGTTGGGTGGGTCAATACAACTGCAACAGCATTATTATCATCTATCTTATCAAAAACATTTAACAATTCACTGCTCACAGAATCTATATCAGCTTCCTCAAAAGGGTCGGTATCAAAAGTAACAGGTATTTCAAGCACAGGTAAAACCTCCCCGCTGAAAGATAAATTTTTATGAATAGGATAAGGAAAATGAGTTAAAACATCATTAGCGCTCTCGGTAGAGCTGTATTTATAACCTAGTTCTGCTAACACTTCTCCCAGATAATCATTATCAATCAGATGACCCGAACGCCAGGCTTTAACATCAGCACCGCATTCTTTTTCAAGTAAATATTTAGAAACCTCGCACTCACCATAAACACTTGCATTAAAAGTTGTATCCTGATATGTTTTTCCATTAATAATGGTATCATTCAATTGATATGGTTTATAATTATCTTTCGTATTACCGGGAGCACCCTTTGCCAACTCAATAAAACCGGAAAAATGCCCTACAGAATGACTGCCTATATCCATCCCTTTTCCAATTAAATTTTTTATTTTCTGAACATTAGGAGTATAATAATCCCCGCTCCTGTCATCACTAATATAATGCGTTGTTACAAAATACGTTCCTTTAACATTATTTTTTTTCTCAAAATCTGCAAAATAAAGCATAACATCTGTCGCTCCTCCATAATCCACATCGTGAGTAAAAACAAGAACCGAACTCATATCAAAAGGCGCTGAATGCTTCCAGGCAGCAAAGGGTATATGCCTGGAATATATTCCTTTTAACAACATAATATAAACATCTAAACCCGGTTCAAAACCATCTATATAGGTACGCTGGCTCTCATAATCAAAATTTAACTGGTTAAAGAGGATACTGAATTTAAAAGATACACCTAATAAATATGTAAAACCCTTTCCATAAATGTTCCGACAGGCACCGACTGCTCCATCATCATAAAAAGCAAGGGCTTCGGCTTTATCTAATGTGTAAACCGCTGTGTTTATAGTTTCATCATAATAATCAGCTCCTATTCTGATTGTTTGCTCAAGGCTATCATTAATCCAACGAAATAAAGTCTTATCTTTATTTACATTCCATCTTATTTTATGATATCTCCTGCTTATACTATCATTAGAAATACCAAACATATTATAAAATTTTGATGTTAAAAGCTGAGGTACTATTAAAATACCACCTGAATAAACATATTCATCCAGAATTATCTGTTCGTTATTACTAAAACTATCAGAATTAATACCTGACGATAATAATAAAACAGGATATTTAACGGCTTCTACTAAATCCGCTGTAATTTTATAGGGAATACCCGCTGTTTTTAATATATATTCTGCTGAATAAAGATTACTACTGTTAGATTCTTCATTTCTTTCAGTCATATCAAGAATAGAGACAGTCCTTCTGTCCTGTGCATTTAACAGACCCACAAAGACTGTTATTAAAAATAAAAATAAAATTCTTTTCATAAATAACCTGCATTTTATAAATTCAAAACCCGGTACAAAAATACATATTTTTTTATTCAAATATTTTTTTTAAAGTTTAACCTCACCCTTACCCTCTCCTAAAATTAGGAGAGGGAAGACTATGCATTTTCTTTCAACAAAGCTTTTACTAAACTAATCGGAATTTTCATACAGTCGTTAGGCGGTGCGTCCTCGCTCCGTCTGAAATAATACAATCTTATCAAAGCTTATTCAATGATATACTTCTTAGCAAAATTGTTTCTCATATTTTATATATTTCTATCTTTGCAAAACCTTAAATTCTCAAGATATGAAAAATTATACTTTAATAACAGGTGCATCGGGCGGAATAGGTTATGAGTTAGCTCTTTTATTTGCGAGAGATAATCACAATTTAATATTAATAGCCCGTTCAAAAGATAAATTGGAAAATTTGAAAACCTCTATTTTAAAAGAGACTAAAATAGACATCATTATTCTTGCAGAAGATTTATCAATACCTGGAGTTCCTGAAAAAATATTTAAAGAAATACAAGCTAAAACCATTGTTGTTGATATGCTTATTAATAATGCAGGATTTGGCGATTATGGGTATTTTAAAGACTGTGATATTAATAAACAGGAAAAGATGATTAATCTGAATATACTTGCTTTGACAAAACTTACAAAACTTTTTCTACCTGCTTTGCTTGAAAGAAAAACAGGAAAAATATTAAATATTGCTTCAACAGCAGCCTTTCAACCGGGACCTTTAATGTCGGTTTATTTTGCAAGCAAAGCTTATGTATTATCATTTTCATCAGCCCTCGCCTTTGAGCTAAGAGATAGCGGTATAACAGTAACTACACTCTGCCCTGGACCAACGCAAACAGGTTTTAGTTCAGCTGCAGCCGTCACAAGTTCAAAGATGTTCAATCCCTCAATACCTTCTGCTAAAGAAGTAGCTCTTTTCGGGTATAAAAAAATGATGAAAGGTAAAACTCTTGCCATTCACGGGTTTAAAAACCGATTTCAGGTTTTTCTTCTCCGCTTTACTCCACGAAATCTTATTGCGGCAATGGTTTATTATATTAGCAAATAATAATTTTAAACTAATTTTATATTTTTGCAACTTTTATAGATATTTCCAAAAACTATTATAAAACAACCGAGAATTCTTGCCTCTTTAGCTCAGCGGTAGAGCAGCTGATTCGTAATCAGCAGGTCACGAGTTCAAATCTCGTAGGAGGCTCAGATGGAGAATTTTGAATTTAAATGTTGAAGTATTGAGTATTGAATATTGGGTATTAATGTTGAATGCTGAATTTAATTTTCACATTAGCAATTTTTCAAATTAGTACATTTTCAAAAATATTTGCAAAAAAAATCCAAAGTGTTGAAATTAAAATAACATAAAATTATGAAAACTTCAGCTTTTGTTATATTCTTTACAATTGTAATAGGTATATATTCTTTAATTAATTATTATATTTATTTAAGAGGCTTGCAATGCACAACAACAGGGTCATCTCAAAGATTACTATTTAAAATAGCCTTTATAAGCCTTTCTGTTTCCTATCTGTTTAGTCGCTTTCTTGAACGTATTTTCATCAACCAGTTCACCAATATTCTTTCCTGGATCGGTGCATTCTGGCTTGGAGCAATGGTTTATTTCTTATTATTTATAATATTCATAGACCTGCTAAGGCTCTTAAACTCTTATTCTAATTTTTTTCCAACATTTATTACAGCCAATTTTCATAAAACAAAGATAATAACTTTCTTTTCAGTCAGCTTTATTGTAATAATATTAATAATAACAGGCTATATCAACACTATTAATACAAGAGTCCAAAGATTGGAAATAAAAATAAGCAAAAAAATAGGGACTAAAAAGAGCCTTAATATTATTGCGGTCTCCGATATTCATCTCGGAACACAAATCAATAAACGCAGAGCTACTTATCTGGTTGACAATATCAATGTTCTAAAACCAGATATTATACTGCTTGCAGGAGATATTGTTGATGAAATACTTGACCCTGTAATAAAATACAATATTGGTGATATATTAAATAAGTTAAAAGCGCCTTTAGGTGTGTATGCTATAACGGGCAACCACGAATATATCGGAGGTATTGCCAACGCTGCAAAATATATTACAGAACATAATATTACACTGCTGCGCGACACAACTGTTTTAATAGATAATAGTTTTTATCTTGCAGGTAGGGAAGACAGAGATAAAGAAAGATTTACAGGCAAAGCCCGTAAAGAACTACCAGAACTATTAGCCGGTATAAATAAAGAACTTCCTCTTATCCTGCTTGACCACCAACCATTCAATCTTGATAAAGCAGCAGAAAATAATGTGGACTTACAAATATCAGGTCATACTCATAATGCACAACTTTTTCCATTTAATTATCTTGCAGAAAAAATTTATGAATTAAGCTGGGGTTATAAGAAAAAAGGAAATACTCATTTTTATATATCCTGCGGCTTCGGCACCTGGGGACCTCCTATGCGACTTGGCAGCAGGTCTGAAATAGTAGAAATAAAAATAATTAACTAATTTGATAATGTGCAAATGAGTTAATGGGTAAATTAAAATTAAACTTTAAAATAATAACTAACGGAGAGTAGCTATAAAGGTCATAGGCATTTGACGTGACTATAGAAAACATTATTTTAACATAAAGGGACTTCTAAAACCTATAAATTTTTAAGCTCACCCTTATCCTCTCCTAAAATTATGCGAAATCTTAAATTGATATTAAAAGGTGCTTGTGAGGTCGCTTCGCTTAGTTATGAAAGGGAAAACGAGTTTTAAAGATGCCCATAACACTATCATAATAACACCATAACAACACCATAACAACACCAATGAAAAATTAATAAAAATCTGATTTTCAATAATATTTTATTTTATAGTATTTGTGGACATATAAATTTTAACCTCACCCTTACCCTCTCCTAAAATTAGGAGAGGGAAAACGTAGTTTTTAGAGATACCTATAAATCTTAGGCTAAAACCTGATTGATAAGAGGAATTTTATTCCACGAGCTAAAGCTCGTGGCTATTAAGGTTGTAGTTATTAAGGTAGAGACTATTACGGAGTATGAACGCAGCGACTAACGAAAAAATTATCTCAATTTTCTGGCGCTATTAGAAAGAGAATCTATCATAACGGCAAAGCTATTTTTATTCTTTATATCTTCATTTGTAATAATATGAATATCAAGTAAGCCATCGGTTTGATAACCTGTTTTATTATAATTCATTTCAGAGAGACATAAACTCCAACCCTCAAACCAGTAAAGCAAAAATTTCTTTTGAGTTTCATCACCGATAAAATGAATAAGCAAATCTATATCGCTACCTGGACCTGAATCGGCATTTTTAACACTACCAATAACATAGACATTTTTAACACCAAATTTATTAAAATCCATCAAAGCAACAATTTTTTCAGCTATTTTAAGTCTCCATTTCCAATGTTCATCGGGCTGAGCATGCAACATTTGTTTGTCTATTACCGGTTCACTGTTATTATTATTCTTTAAAAAATCTAAAGTTTCTTTAAGTTCACGGTGAAAAATATAATTATTAAGCCTATCTGTTATAATATTAAGCAATTGCTGTTCTTCAGGCAAAAACTGACTTTTATTAATAAGCCTGATAAATTGAGTATAACATACAATTATATTACCTCTAACCTTATTATCAACAACAATATCAGAAGTTAAAATCCATTCTGTTTCTTTAAAATCCTCAGTCTTATAAACATTATCTTGATATGTAATTTTAACTTCACAAATAGTAGAATACTGCCAGGCTATAGGTATGATGCGTAAAAATTGTCTAAAAATAAAAGACAAGGATTCATTTTCATTACGCAACAATTCCTCAACATTATAAATACAATTCAGCTCTTTAGCTCTCTCGTTTAATCTTTCAAAAACCTTATTAAACATAGTAACATTTTAATTACAATTAATATTTAATTAGAGGGATAAGACCTGTTCACATCTCCGGCACAAATACTCTTTATATTAAGTTCAATATCTGAATTAATGACATTAAACTCAATATTCTCAAAAATCCAGTCAGAAACAGGAAACTTTTTGATAATATTAATAAAACGCCTGTTAATAAACAAAGCATCAATAGGATTGGCAGTTTTATCATTATTGACATCAGCAGCTTTCTCACAGAGCTTATCAATAAAAGAATACATACCAAGGAATTTCCTGTTTATCAACAAAGCGTCTATAGGATTAGAACCTCCCCATTTCATAGTAGTAGTAGCAGAGATAGTATAAAAACCTTTTTTCACCTTTTCAAATAAATAAGAACCGTCATTATTGGTTATTACAGAATCAACTTTCTCACCTGCTTCATTAATAAGTATTAGTTTGGTATCTCGCATCGGAGTTTCCACTTTATTATTATATGTAACTTTTCCTGAAATATTAAATTTATTTTCAATAAAACTAACAGCTACCTGTATTGTATCTGCAGCAGAACAACCATTATTATCAGTAACAGTAAGACTATAAATATAGGTTCCGGGTTCAGTTAAAGGACCTGTTATAGTTAAAGTAGAATTCGTTGAATTATCATTCCATAAATAAGTTTTTTGAAGCTCTCCAGCCAGCACTAAAGTATCTTCAGTAGAAATAACAGTATCTCTGCCCAGACTAAAGTAAGGCAAAGGATTAATCGTAAGGTTTGCAACTTCAGCTAAAGTAGTACCACATAAATTCTGAACAACGCAGGAATATTGACCTGTATCAGGCAGTTGAATATTAATTATTGAAAAGCGGGAATCGGAAGCGCCAGGGATATCAATATTATCTTTTTTCCATTGAAAGCCAAAAGGCTCGGTTCCATTAGGGCTTAAAGAATACTCTATGCTTTCGCCAACGCATTTGCTCTGATTTAAAGCGATAGTAGAAAGCAATGGCGGGGTATTAACAGTTAAAAAAGCTTCAGTATTAAGTTTACTGCAGATATTACTTATATCGCAGGAATAAATTCCCTCATTCTCCTGTTTGCTTAAAGAATACAAAGTTAAAGAATCATTTGTAGCACCGTTTATTTCAATGTTATTAAATTTCCAACGATAAGTCAAAGGCTCAGTACCGGTCAGCATTACTTTAAAAGTAACCGTATCGCCTTCGCATTTGCTTTGAGCAGTAAGTTTTAAAATAAACTCAAGTGTTTTATTCAATTTTAATTTAACCTTCAAACTGAGACTATCACCGCACTTATTGCTTACTTTACAGTAATAAAAGCCTGTATCAGCATAAAGAGTATTAGATATAGAATACTGAATATTAGTAGCACCATCAATAATAATATCGTTTTTATACCATTGATAAGTAAGGGGTGTAGAGCTTTCGGCATCAACAGTGAAAGTCGCCTTTTCACCAGGGCATAAGGTTAGAGCTGCAGGTTGCTGCTTTATAGAAGGAGGATCAAGCAAAGTAACAGAAACAGCTTTTTCGGCTTTACAATCGCTAAGCAAGCTGCAACTGACAGTAGCTTTCTAAGTTGTTGAAGCAGTAAAATTAGTAATGGTTATATCCTGATAAGAGACATCAGCTA
>JAGODS010000373.1 GCA_017998135.1 Bacteroidales bacterium | reverse complement strand
ACAATTACTGATATTAACGGCTCGTATAAATTCTATAATCTTCCAAACGGTACATATAATCTTACTACCAGTACAAATAAAACTGCAGGCGGTTGGAATCCAATGAATGCCCTGTTAATAAACAGATATTATATAGGTGCATATTATTTTACTGAAAGCCAGAAAAAAGCCGGTGATGTTAATAAATCAGGAAATATTAATCCTGTAGATGCTCTGATAGTAAACAGGCGTTATGTAGAATTATTAAGTTCTTTTAAATCAGGGGACTGGATGTTTTATACAGAACCTATTATTGTAAGTAGTGCTGATGTTGTTTATAATTACTCTGCTTATTGTTATGGCGATGTTTCAGGTGTTTTCAATTCTAATATTAATTATACAGGTTCAGATGCAATTATTTCTTCTGCTTCAATTACAGCTAAAGCTGGCGATTTGATTACTATTCCCATTACTGTTAAAAATTTTAACAATGTCGCTTGTATTGGTTTTAAAATTCAATTTGATAAAAATGTATTAAAAGACAGCAGTTTTACTATTGCAAATGTTAATTCCAATATTACTGGTTTCTTAAGTAATTTAAAAAATAATACAATGTATTTTGCCTGGCATAGTGGAACTGCAACAGGGATATCCATAAGCGAAGGCAAACTCTTTGATATAAAGATTAAATATCTTGGAGGAAGTACTGCTTTGACTTTTCAGCCCGAAATTATCTTAGGTTCAAATGATTATAAATATTTATCTGTAAATTCTGTTAATGGAACTGTTTCCGGTGGACAAGTGCCGGTTATAACCCAACAGCCCGCTAACAAAACTAAATGTATTCGTGATTCAGTTTTATTCAAAGTAATAGCTACAGGTGCTACAGCTTATAAATGGCAAAAAAACGGAAACGATATAACTGGAGCAACTAATAGTAATTTTATTATCAGTTCTGTTTTATCTGCAGATGAAGGTATTTACAGATGTCTAATTTCTAACACTTATGGCACGGTTAGCAGCAATGAGGCTACTTTAACCGTTAAATCCGAACCTGTTCTTAATATTATTCCTATTACTATCACTAAAAATATAGGAGAAAGCCTTAATTTAACAGTTAGCCCATCTGGCAGCGCCCCTTTTCTTTATCAATGGTTTAAAAACCAGGTTGAAATATCTGCTGCTACAAATAATAGTTTTGATATTTTACATATTAAAGCAAACGATGCAGGTTCTTATAGTTGTAAAGTGAAAAATGACTGTGGTGAGCTTACTAAAACATTGGCAAATCTTACTGTAAATGTTGCTAATGCTGCAACTCTATCTTTAAGTTCAGTTCAGGCAGTTCAGGGACAGGAGATTATTATTCCTGTTACAGCAAAAAATATCAATATGCTCGGTGCTTTGGGTATTGCTGTTCAGTATGATGTTAACGTATTAGACTATGTTTCAACTGATAATCTGAATGGTATTTTTGGTTCAAGTATATCAATAAATAATGTTTCAGGGAAGACCCTTTATGCCTGGGTTAATTATGCTGGTACTACTATAAATCTTCCTGATGCAACCCTGTTTACGATTAAGTATTTATACAAGGGTGGAACATCAAACATCAATTTCGGATTGGAAACCGAAGTTACTGATGTTGTTGGCGAAAATATTGAAACTGTTTTAAATAATGGAAAGGTTACTCCAGCCAATCATAAAATTTTTATTGTTGAACATCCTTTGAGCTCTATCAAATGTGAAAATGATAGTATGATTTTTAAGGCTAATGCAGAGTCTAACTATATTTTAAGTTATAAATGGATGAAAAATGATAATATTATTGAAGGAGCGACTAATAAAGAATTAAAATTATATAATCTCAAAGCTTCTGATGCCGGAAAATATAAATGTAGGATTAGTAACGATTCTCTTAGCTTATTAACCAATGAAGCAGTTTTAACGATGAACGTTTTACCAACAGCTAAAACAACTCCAGAAGGGAATTTTATTATATGTGAAGGGAGCGAGTTGCTTGTAAGCTCAGTTTTTACCGGCGCCGGTCTTACTTATCAATGGTACAGAAATGACCTTATTATTCAGGGGGCTTCAGTCAGTACTTATAATATTAAAGATGCAGGTTCTTATTCTTTAAAAGTAAGTAATACAAATTGTTTTGCTATTAGTAATAAAATTATTGTGGATACTAAAAAATTGCCCGAAATAACAACTGTTACAAATGCTGCCAGGTGTGGGGAAGGTTCGGTTACTTTAAAAGCAATACCAAGTAGCGGTAATGTTAACTGGTATATTAGTTCTAACCTTAATACACCTGTTGCAACCGGCAATGAATTTAAAACACCTATTATAAATCAAAATACAATCTACTTAGTTGAAGCTATTGATGGAGACTGTAAATCATTATTGAAAAAAGATGTTATTGCTTCTATTAATCCTTTACCTGATTCTACTTTTATTTATGACGGTTCAACCCAGTTATGCGAGGGTCAAAGTCTCAGTCTGAAGGCAGTTTATAACCAATCTTATTCTTATCAATGGCAATTAAACAATAATAATATTGAGGGTGCTACTTTAAGTACATATTCGGCAACTGTGAGCGGATACTATTCAATTTTTGTTTCCAATACTAATAATTGTAAAACCGTTTCAAGTCCATTACATTTTAATTTTTATTCATTACCTGTAATAAATCTTCCTAAAGATACTACAATTACTAATAAACAGTATTTATCTATAGATGCAGGTGCTGGTTTTA
>JAGODS010000044.1 GCA_017998135.1 Bacteroidales bacterium | reverse complement strand
TCATACACACGCTTAGCTGAGCTTTTACTGACTATGGAACTCAATGGTATCATCCGCAACCTGCCAGGAAAGATTTATAAACTAAATTAAAAAAATTTTTGGTATTAAAATATTATTATTTTTGCATTGATTTATTTTAAACTAAATTATTCAGATATTTGGCTAAAGTTTGATTTTCATAGTTTTAATTTAATTTAAATTCTGACCTTAAGGTTGGGGGCAATTAAAAATATTGCTATATAAACATTGAAAAGATTTATGATTTTTTAGAATAATAGCTTAAAATATTGAAAAGAAATTTTAGATAAACCCTATAAAACAGAGGAGACCAGAAACCACTAAAAAAACGGGGCGTATCCGAAAAGCCTTACGAGTAGGATCATTTTAATTATTTTTTTATGGAAGCAGAAAAAGTAGATATGTTTATTATGAGTAATGGCAAGTTTTTTGAAAGCCATCAATTAGCATCAATCAGAGAGCGTTTATTACAATTAGATAGTTCTAAATGGCCTTTGATACAAACTATTCAATTTAAAGATCCCACTACTATTCTTATTGTTTCAATTTTAGCAGGTGGTCTTGGTATTGACAGGTTTATTATAGGGGATACAGGTTTGGGAGTTGGTAAATTGTTAACCTGTGGTGGGGTTGGCATTTGGACAATAATTGATTTTTTCCTAATAATGGGAGCTACAAGAGAGAAAAATTTTCAAAAGATACATCAGTTTATGATTTGATTTTTTAGACAATTATATTCTAAGATCATTAGATTTGATAATTAAATCAAATTTTCATTTTTTTATTAAATATTAATTTACTTTTAATTCATTGGAGATTTATTAAAATGATTAATAAATCTTGAAAAGGGAGTATAATTCTCCCGTTTTTATATTATTAAATGAGCAAAATAAAATTATACAGATTTATATTAATTTTAATCATTATAGGATATATCTGGATATTAAAAGAATATTTTTTAGAAATAAACAATTATTTAGGAACTTGTCTATTCAAATATTGTACGACAATTCCTTGTCCTTCTTGCGGAGCAACCAGGTCGGTTGTGTTAATAATACAAGGGCATCTGTTGGCAGCAATAAAATTAAATCCATTAGGTTTTATTATTATAATTTTTCTGTTAATAGCTCCTGTATGGATAATTCTGGATTTAGTCTTAAAAAAGAGCAGTTTTTATAATGTTTATAATAAAACGGAACATATACTAAAAAAAAAATGGCTCGCTACAATTTGTATTTTACTTGTTTTAATTAATTGGATTTGGAATATTTTTAAAGGATTATGATATATATAAAAAATTTCAGTTATTCACCAAACGAATCGGAAGCAGAAAAAGCATCAAACAGTTATCTAATGTCTTTATTTGCAATAATAGGTGGTATCTTGCCTTTGGTTAATTTTATTGCCACACTGTTTTTTTATTTTGCAAACCGGAAAAGTACATATTTTGTGAGATGGCATTGTATTCAGGCTTTAGTTTCACAGTCTTTTATTTTTGTAATAAATACAGTCTGGTTTGTCTGGACAATGTTTATTATTTTTTCTGATTTTACAATTACAAATAATTATATAGCTTATATTATTACAATAATTTTATTTAATGTGGCAGAATTTTATGCTACTGTTTATTCAGCAGTTAGAATAAGAAATGGCATACACATTGAATGGTGGTTTTTCGGCAGTTTAACTAATCTAATTTGTAAACAAGATGAATAAATTTTTTAAAGATTTAGTTTTAATAATTGTTGCTTTTTGCCTTATATGGTTTTTATTAAGCAAAATAAATTGGGTTAATATATTGAGAATAAAGAGAATTACTCAAAAAACGGAAAATAAGTTAGGTGATTTGTATTGGAAATATCTGAAAGAAGCAGAAAATGAGGTATCAGATATTTATGTAATAAAATCAATAGACAGTGTTTTAATACGTATATGTAATAAAAATCAAATTAATTCAAAAGATATTAAAATACATCTTTTAGAAAGAGATGAAGTAAATGCTTTTGCTTTACCTGATAATCATTTAGTAATTTACAGCGGACTTATTTATGAATGTGAAAATGAAGCTGAACTTTGTGGAGTTATTTGCCACGAATTAGCTCACATACAACAAAAACATATAATGAAAAAACTTGTTAAAGAATTGGGTTTGTCTGCATTAATTTCAATTGCTTCGGGCAATGCCGGTTCAGAAATAATTAAAAAAACCGTAAAAATACTTTCTTCTTCTGCTTATGATAGGGAAATGGAGCGTGAAGCTGACCTTGCTTCAGTTGATTATATGATTAATGCTGATATAGACCCTGAAGCCTTTGCAAATTTCTTGTTTAGGCTATCTACTGAGGAACCCGATATACAGCGTAATCTTTATTGGTTGTCCACTCACCCTGATACCGAAGCACGCTCTAAATATATTAATGAATATTCCAGAAACAAATCATATAAAAAAATACCCGTTATTGCTATTTCTACTTGGAATAATATTAAGAAGAAATTAAAATTAAATGATTAAATAAAACTGTCTTAATCTTACTTTTATTAAAAGATAATTTTTTTATCTTTTAGGTTTGATAGCTTAGTATTAGTATTGTTTATAAAAGGATAAAAATTTCAAGGTCTGGTAAAATTTTTAATTTTTTTTTATTTATATTCAAATATTTTGTATTTTTGTAGTTTAATTATAAAAAGAAAAATTATGAAAAATTTTTATACAGTATTCTTTTATTGCTTAATAATAGCAGTTTTTTTATTAAGTTCTTGCAAAAAGGACAAAGATGACGAAAATAATAATAACAACCCGCCTGTAGTTTCAGGTGAGACTGTTATTGCTACAAGTTCCGTTACCCTTGGTGCTAATGGTGGTATAGTGAGTTTGACTGACGGTGCTGCAATTAATATAGCTGCCGGAGTTTTAACAGCCGATACAAAAATTACAATAAGTAAGATAGGCAATGAAGTTAATTTTGCAGCTGACAATAGGTATTGTTATGAGATTACAGGCCTTTCGGCGGGAATGAAAGTTACTTTGGTTTTTCCCTGTGAAAAGGATAAAGATTCAACAGATGTTGGCGTGCTTAACTATAATCCCGCTGATATTTCTGGTATTGCACCTCCTTTCAAATATGATGCAGTTCAAGGAACAATTACTGTTGAAAACTATACTCTTGAAAAGAAATCAAAAGACAGTATGACTAAAAGACGCTGGATTGTTGAATGGGATAATAAACTGGATTATGGTAGTGAAGAAAAAATTATTCCTATGCCTTTTTATAGTCAGGTTAGCGAATCATGCTGGGCTGCTGATGCCACTATGCTTACAAAAGCATTTAAAACAAATACAACGACTGAAGGAGAAGTAGAAATTAAAGATTATCTTAAAGAAATCGGTATAGTTTTACCTAAAGGAATTACTCCACCTCCATTTTTATATAATTTGCCTAAAGCATTTAAGAAATTTTCTGGTATCAACGGTATAAGTAAGACATACTGGGTAAAGAAAAATGCTCTCAGAGCTATTATTGCTCAATTAAAAGAAAATAAACCAATAATCATGCATATGCCAAACAGGGAACACGCAATACTTATTATTGGTTACAAAACTTTTGTTGATGAAACTGGTTACGATAATTTTGAATTGCTTATTCATGATACTAAAGGATTAAATCCTCCAAACAACAAGGAAGGTACTATGTATACAACCCGCAAATGGAGCTGGTTTTGTGAAAAGATGGGCTACACGCTTATGTTTTTTCTTATGTACCCCGACAAACCTGTTCCTGCTAAAAGAACTCTCCAGACTATCTGTCTGCCTTTTTATCCCGATAATAATTCTATAAAATTTGAATATTATAAAGATTCAAAAAAAGGATATATAGACCTGATGCAGGATAATAATTATCCGGAATCATATAAATGGGGAAACCCTATGGGTTATACTTTTGATACAATTCCTAAAACACTTAAAAACCTTAGACTTAGTTTGCAGACTTATAATGCTGACCTTGACATAGAAAAAACGGCTGATGTTATTGTTAATATAAGAAATTTGAAAAAAGGTAAACAAACTTGCAGTAAAAGATATCCTCTTATAATTTATAATGATAAAAATCCTATTTCTATTAATCAGACTATTGATACTTCCGAATGGTTGAAAAACTATGGCGATACTACAGTTATTCCTTATGAGCTTGAAGTAATGCTTGTTTCAAGTATAAGCGATCTGTATTTGGATGGTTGGAAAGTAAAGTTTAAAGTAAAAGGCGGTTTGCCTTCTAAAGATTATATTAAATCTTATAATTCTCCTCCTGCTACTCACCTTATATACAATAAGTATTATTCTGCTAATGTAGCAATAGGCATAAGCGGAGATCAATTCCGTGTTACTCAGGATGTTTTATATACTAGTGAAACCAAACAAATTACTATTAAAATACCAAAGATAACTTCAGCTTCAGCAACTATGAATTATAGTCTGACAGTTAATTTTTCCGAGCTCGCATTTAATCCGCCAAATCCTTCGTCTGAAAATACGCCAAAGCTAAAGAAAGTAGAAGCAGGTGTCGGTACAGATAAGATTTCATTAGATACAGGTGGCAACTGGACTATTCCTATTTCTGTTACTCAAAAAAACACTAATACAAATGTAACCCTGGTAGTTTATATTCAGGAACAGGATAAGCAGGGCAACTGGATTAGTTATGAGAAATCAGGCGTTATATTATATCTCTACATTCAGCAGGAATAACCCGTTTGTTTTTAATTAATATCTATTCATAAAGTCTTATTTATTTCCTTTGTGGCTCTTTGAGATTTTTTTACCTGGTAATATTTTTAGAATTTATAACTTTATGGATTAAAAATAAATTGCCAGCCCTGAAAGGGCTTAATATATTAGCACAGGGCAACGAGTTATGGTATGAAGATAATATCCAGCACTGAAAGGGCAATATAAATTAATGCTTTTATTAATATTTTTGCGATTACAAATTCTACATTCTCAATTTAAAAATTTTATCTTGTAAAAATTATTGTGTTAATTAATTTTATATTTTTGCAATGTTTTTAAAAATAATGATTGATAATTTTATGGAATGCATTTTAATTATTAATAAATGAATTTATATAATTAATTAAATTAATATTTATGAATAGTTTTTTATCTATACCTGAGGAAATAATATTATTATCTGTTGAAGAAAAGGAAGGGGCTTTACCTTATGACAGGAAATTTGAGGTGGTTCTTTCAGCGGCAATAATAATGGATTTAGCGCTTAATAATATGGTTGATACAGATCTTGAAAAATTAATTCCTGTATCAAATGAATTAATGAATGATGTTGTGTTGGATGAAGTACTTGCTATGATTCATTCAAAAGGAGAAATGCAACCTGTAAATTACTGGATTTCTCAGATTGCAGTTCGCGCTAATGAGTTTATGGAAGCATTGGTAGCGAGTCTGATTATTAAAAAGGTTTTAAAAGTTGAAAATCAGAAATTGTTGTGGTTTTTTTCCAAGCGAAAATACCCTCTCGTAAAAGACAAAGAAATAAAAGAAGTAAAACAAAGGGTTAGAGATATTGTGTTTTCTAATGATATACCTGACATTAGGGATGTTGTAATTATTAGTTTATTACATTACGGACAATTACTTTCATTAGTATTTAGTGATATAGAGATAGAAAAATATAAATCACGAATAGAAAAAATTGCAAAGATGGATTTGGTAGGGCAGGCTATTTCAAAATCTTTGTCCGAATTTGTTTCAGCTTTTTCTTCTGTTACTAAACGCGTTCTGGGAATTAAAACACCGGAAGAAAAGTTAGAAAATCATGTTAAAGAATTAAAAGAGAAGTTTAGGATTTATGATGATAAAGATTTGCCTGCTTGGTTAAGAAAGGGCACAGAACAATATGAAAAAACTTTGGAATTTGTTAGAAAAACTGGAACAGCCGAAATTTATTATCACAGGATAAAACAAAAATATTTTGTTCATAATTTTTCATTTTATGCTCATTTATTTGGTTCAGGAAATTAATTATTTATTCATTTTCTAATGTTTCACATTTCCTAAATGTGAAACATTTAACCTCAATTACCAATTTTAAATAATATTTTTTATGGAAATTATTAAATCAAAAATCAATGATGTGGAAGTAGTTGAAGTTAATGGTCGTATTGATGCCAATAACTCAAAAGAATTAGAAAACTCTTTAACTGAAATTATAGAATCAGGCGGGAAAAAGTTAATAGTTGATCTTGCAAAATTAGATTATATTAGTAGTTCGGGCTTAAGGGTGTTTTTATGTATTGCCAAGAAATTGGAAAAACAGGGATTAATATATCTTAGTGCTTTACAACCTCAGGTGGCTCAGATATTTAATATTTCCGGATTTAATAATATTTTTACTATATTTAAGGATAAAAAAGCAGCTTTAGATAATCTGAAGTAAAAATGTTTTATCAGATACTTTATATCTAAGTCTAACTGGAGCAAACACCTAATAGGTTTTTAAAACATATTTGGTGTGGATTTAAACCAAATTAAAAATATTAGCCTTTTGAAACATATTTATTGTTCCATATTATGTAAGTTTTTTTTGATGTTAATACTTGTAATAATTTTATTTTCCTGTAATCAGGGAAAAAATAAAAACAGTTTACAGGATGATAAAGATACCACAGATAGAGCAAAGTCAATTAATAAAAAAGTTGTTTTTATACCTTACTGGGTGGCAACAGCTCAGTTTGCCGGTTATTATGTTGCTAATGAAAAAGGTATATATGAAAAATATGGATTATCTCTTGTAATAAAACCATATCTTTCATCAGAAGCTTCAGAAAATATTATTAAAAAAGGAGGCTTTGATTTTGCTGTTCTTTGGTTAGCAAATGCAATAGAACTAAAAGATCAGGGAGCCGACTTAATTAATATCACCCAGTTGTCAACTCGGTCTTCTTTAATGTTGCTGACAAAAAAATCAACTGGAATAAATACAATAAAAGCGATGGATGGCAAAAGAGCCGGAATATGGAAAGGTTATGAAATGTTGCCGCAGGCTTTGTTTAAAAAAAATAAAATTAAGGTAAATATAATACCAATAGGTAGCACAAATAATCTTTTTCTTAATGATGCTGTTGAAATTACTAATGCCAACTGGTTTGACGAATACCATTCTATTATCAATTCGGGAATAAATGAGGATGAGTTAAATACATTCTTTTTTTCAGAATACGGTTTTAACTTTCTTGAAGATGGTTTATATTGTTCTTCTTATCTTTTAAATAAAAAACCAAAACTATGTTCGGATTTTGTCAAGGAGACACTTGAGGGATGGAACTATGCTTTTAATAATATAGAGGAAGCTATAGATATTGTTGTAAAATATGCAGAAAGGGATAAGGTCCCTGTTAACAGAATTCATCAAAAATGGATGTTAGCAAGATATAAGGATTTATATATGAGTAACGGCAGCAATCATATTAATACAGCCCTTAATAAAAAAGATTATAATAATGTAGCCTTTATTTTATTTGAAAATAATTTTATACAAAAGATACAGCCTTATAATCAATTTTATAAACCTCTTATTAACAAATGATAAGTATATGGTTATAGAGAAAAGAATTAAAAAGGGTTTGGCTTTAAAGCTTTTCGTATATATTTTCACAAGTGTAGCCGTTGTTTTTTCGTTAATTTTTATATATAATTATAATGTTTCCAAAAGATTAGTTGAAAAGAATTTACAGAAGAATGCTGAAAACCTTGCTGTAAGCACTGTAGGTAGAATTGACAAAATATTAAGTAACATACAGAAGGTTCCTGACAATTTTTCTAAAATAATTGAAGAAACAGAATTTTCGCAGGAAGCATTTATACGCTTTTTACGTTATAGTGTTGAAAATAATCCTGAGATATATGGAGCTACAATCGCTTTTGAGCCTTATCTTTTCTCTCCTTATCTAAAATATTATGCACCATATTGCTATAGGGAAGGAAATGAAATAAAGTTAAAAAATATCGGAACTCAGGATTACGACTATTTTACTATGGATTGGTATCAAATACCAAGAGAATTACAGAAGGCAGTCTGGAGCGAGCCTTATTTTGACAAGGGAGGAGGCGAGGTAATAATGACAACTTATTCTGTCCCGCTTTACTATTATAAAAAAGAATCTAAAAAATTTATAGGCATACTAACAGCAGATATTTCGCTTGAATGGCTTAAGGATTATTTTGACTCCATAAAAGTTTATCAGACCGGCTATGCTTTTATGATATCAAGGAATGGTACTTTTATTTCTCATCCGATAAAAGAGCTGATAATTAATCAATCAATATTTAGTATTGCTGAAGAGAGAAATTCCCTGAAATTAAGAGAGATAGGAAGAAGTATGATAAAGCAGGAGTCAAGTTTTGCTAAACTGAAGTATTATGATGTAAAGAACAATAAATTAAGCTGGATAGCATATTCGGCAATACCTTCTATTGGCTGGTCGCTTGGTATTGTTTTTCCTGTTAAAGAATTACAGGCTGATGTTAATAAACTTTTTAGGCAAATATTTATAATGGGAATAATTGGATTAATTTTTATTGGATTGATTTTAATAATTATATCTCATTCCATAACTAAACCTTTGAGGCTACTGTCAGTAGCTGCTAATAAAATAGCTGAAGGCGAATTTGAAGTCGATTTACCTGATATTGAAAAAAATGACGAGATGGGAAGACTTTACGATTCTTTTATTTATATGCAGAAAACTTTAGCTGCCTCTATCTCTGACCTGAAAGAAGCTTCGGCTAACCTCAAATTATCTAATGAGAAACTCGAAGAATATAGTAAAACGCTTGAACAAAAAGTTGAAACAAGAACAATTGAAATAAAAAATAAAAATATTGAACTTGATAAAGCATTTAATAATGTTAAAACCCTCAATGAGATTGGCAAAGAAATAACCTCTACCCTTGATTTTGAGCTTATTCAGGATATTGTTTTCAATAAAATAAATAATCTGCTTGATGCTTCTTGTTTCTATATTATGATTAATAATAAGAAAGAAGACAAATTAGAATGTCAATACCATAAAATAAAAGGTGAGAGGTTAATCTCCTTTGATATATCAATGGACGATAAAAGGAGTCTTGCGGTGTGGTGTGTTCAGAATGCCAAGCCCGTTTTTATTAATGATATTGAAACGGAACATTCTGGATATATTGAGACAATACCCTCGCATTTGATGCCAATCGGTATTAAGTCACTTATCTTCATACCTCTTATGATTGAAAACAGGGTTACTGGGGTCATCTCAGCACAGTCGTTTATTAAAAATGCTTATACACAATATCATTTTGAGATGTTTAGTAGTCTTGCTAATTATATCGCTATCGCTTTTGAAAATGCTTTGGCTTATGAGAAAATTAATAAAGCGAATGATGAATTAAAAGCAGCCCAAACTCAACTTGTACAGGCTGAAAAGATGGCTTCATTAGGACAACTCACAGCCGGTATTGCCCACGAAATAAAAAACCCCCTTAATTTTGTTAATAATTTCGCCGAACTAACTATTGAATTAACAAGCGAATTAAACCAAAGTCTTTCATTACTTTCAGATAAATTGGAGCCGGGAGACGCCCAATTGCTTATTGAGCTAACTGGGGATATCAAATCTAATGCTCAAAAAATATCCGAACACGGTAAACGTGCAGACAGTATAGTTCGTTCTATGCTCTTGCATTCAAGAGGTAAAGCGGGAGAGAGGCAAAAAGCCGATATACATTCAATACTTAATGAATACATAAATTTAAGCTATCATGGAATGCGGGCTTCTGACTCTAATTTTAACATTAAAATTGAGAAGGATTTTGATTATACAATCGGATTGATAAATATTGTACCGCAGGATTTAAGCAGGGCACTGTTAAATATTATCAATAATGCCTGTTACTCTACACATCAGAAGAAACTTATTATTAAAGACGCTTTTACGCCTGTTTTGAGGGTGCAGACTAAAGATATTGGCGATAAGGCGGAAATTAGGATTAGAGACAACGGGCTCGGGATACAGCAGGAAATTATTGATAAAATATTCAATCCTTTCTTTACTACAAAACCTGCAGGGCAGGGAACCGGTTTAGGGCTTTCTATTACTTATGACATTATTGTTAATGAACATCACGGAGATATTAAAATATTATCGCAAGTTGGCGAATTTGCCGAATTTATTATCACTATTCCTAAGGATTTTAATGCTTAATCTGATTTTATTTTTTTTATGCGAGGATGTTTGTGGAGTTGTTGGGTTTAATATATTTAATTTATAATATAATCTTTAAAAATGACTGAAAATAATGATTTATCAAAAATTAGAATAATGGTCGTGGATGATGAGGTTGATCTTGAGCCCTTGATTCGCCAAAAGTTCAGACATAAAATCCGTAATGGAGAATATCATTTTGTATTTGCACATAATGGATTGGAAGCTTTAGCTAAACTTATAGAATTTCCTGATATAGGTATTATATTGTCCGATATCAATATGCCCGAGATGGACGGTCTGACATTACTAATGAAACTTAAAGAACTTAAAAATCCTTCGCTCAGGACGGTCATAGTTTCGGCTTACGGTGATATGGATAATATACGAATTGCTATGAACCGTGGCGCTTTTGATTTTCTTATTAAGCCTATTAATTTTACTGATTTGGAACTTACTATTAATAAAACTCTGGAAGAAATAAAACTGCAACGTAAAGCTTTATTAGAACACGAGCAATTAATTTCAATTCAGCAGGATTTAACTGTAGCACGCGAGATACAACAGGCTATTTTGCCAAAAATTTTTCCGCCTTTTCCGCATCTTAAAAGTTTTGATATCTCTGGATTTATGGAGCCCGCTAAAGAAGTAGGAGGCGATTTCTTCGACTTTTTTATAATAGATAATGACAGGCTCGGTTTTGTTATTGGCGATGTGTCAGGAAAAGGGGTTCCTGCAGCTATTTTTATGGCAATTAGCAGAACTCTTATACGTGCTACAGGTCTTAAAGGAATTAAGCCTGGCGAATGCCTGCAATATGTCAATAAACTCCTCTGTAATGAAAGCGTTGCCTGTATGTTTGTTACTGTTTTTTACGGTATAATGGATATCAAAACAGGGCAGATTGAATATTGCAATGCTGGCCATAATCCCCCCTTTATAATAAGAAATAATGGCTCAATTAGCCCTTTAAAACTGACAGAAAATACTATCTTAGGTTGTTTTGAAACTCATCAGTTTAAAACCTCTTCGCTTGATTTAAACCCCGGCGATGTGTTGATGCTCTATACTGATGGCATCACTGAAGCTTTTGACATTAAGGGCGATATCTATGGCGAAGCAAGGCTTGAAAGTTTGTTGCCCCAACTCCATAAACAAGACATTACACAGCAGGTTAAAAATATCTACGAAGATGTATTGAAATTTGCCGGAAAAGCTCCGCAATCTGACGACATAACTTTGCTTAGTATTAAATATTTCGGCAATGCTCAAACCTGTTAGGTTTTATGTTTTCTATATTTATACTATTTTAATTGTTACAACTTGATTTCATTATTTAGGGTATATCTATTATAAACTCTATTCTTACTCTATCCTAATTTTAGGAGAAATTTAGGGTGAGACTCTATCCTTCCCTCTCCTAATTTTAGGAGAAGTTTAGGGTGAGACTCTATCCTTCCCTCTCCTAATTTAAGGAGAGGGTAAGGGTGAGGTTAAAATTATTACATTTTTTGAAGACTACTATTTATTAATTGATTATGAAAGAAAAAAAAATTACATTAAATAACAATATTGAGCAATTAAGTCTTTTAGCTCAATTCATTGATAGCATTGCAATAGAATGGAAACTCAATTCCCAATTACAGTTTAATCTTAATCTTATTCTCGAAGAGCTTATCTCAAATACCATTTTTTACGGATATAAAGATACTGAAGAGCATCGGATAAATATAGAATTTATCAATAATGATAGTTTTTTGCGAATTAAAATTGAAGATGATGCACAGGAGTTTAATCCTTTAATAGCTCAATCTCCTGATTTGAATTTGCCTGTTGAACAGCGTGAAATTGGTGGGCTCGGTATTCATTTAGTCCGTTCGCTATCTGATTCAATTGATTATCATAGAATAAACAATAAGAATATTATTTTTTTATCCCTTAACCTTTCCTGAATTTTTCTTTATGCAGTTTATAAATACAAAGCGAAATAATTGATAATTTAGAATAACACCCGATTTATTTGGGTGAGTTTGAGTGTGGTAAATAGTATTGAGAATAATACTCGATTTATTCGTGTGAGTTCAGGTGAGATAAAAATAATTGAGAATAACACCCGATATTAATCGGGTGAGTTTGAATGTGATAAATAGTATTGAGAATAACACCCGATTTTAATCGGGTGTATTGATACGCAAAAAATACCTAATAACCGCTTCAGCGATTTATAAATAATGATACTAAATTTGGTTGATATGTTATACACAAATATAA
>JAGODS010000043.1 GCA_017998135.1 Bacteroidales bacterium | reverse complement strand
TTTTAATAATAATGTTTTTGTCAATTGAGTTGCCAATAAGTCTAAATATATTATTATAATTTGCTTTAATAACAGTTTTTTGGACAGGTTTGGGGTAAATGTCAGTAATATCTGAAAAATAAAGATTGGCATCTTTCCCTGATATTTCGGAGAGAATTAAAGCAGCTCGTTTGAGAGCGAAAATAGTAATTTCCAAGTCAGCCCCTCTTTCAAATCTGAAAGAAGAATCAGTAGTCAGGCTGTGATATTTAGAAGATTTGTGAATTGATTTGGGGTCAAAATTGGCGCTTTCAAGAAAAATAGTTTTAGTTTCATCCGTAACGCCTGAGTCCTGACCGCCGAATATACCGGCAATACACATAGGACCTTCTGCATTGCAGATCATCAGGTCGTCGGTAGTCATTTCTCTTTCATTACCGTCAAGAGTAACAAATTTAAAAGGGTTTTCATATTTTTTAATAATAACTTTATTGCCCTTTATTTTATCAAAATCAAAAGCGTGTAAAGGTTGTCCTGTTTCAAGCATAACGAAGTTGGTAACATCAACGATATTATTAATGCTGCGAATTCCTGAAGCAAGTAGTTTGTTTTTAAGCCAATCAGGCGAACTGCTTACTTTTATATTTTTAATAAGCATACCTGAATATCTGTGACAGGCTTGTTTGTCTTCTATAATTATTTCAGGATTAATATTGTCTAAGTTGGGGGAAAAAGAATCAATAATAGGAATATTAAGAAACAAGGAAGCCGGTTCTTTATCGGAATTAATAAGATTCTTACAGTATAAAGCAGCATATAAATCTTTGGCTACGCCAATATATGAGGTTGCATCAGAACGGTTAGGAGTTAAACCAATTTCAAAGACTGTATCTTCAATAACATTAAAATATTGGGAGGCAGGCAATCCGACAGGTGCATCAGAGGGCAATACCATAATACCGGAGTGCGATTCCCCAAGTCCTATTTCATCTTCAGCGCAAATCATACCTTCCGAGACAGCACCCCTGATTTTTGTTTTCTGGATAGTGAAGCATTCGTTACTTTTATGTATTACTGTACCAATAGTAGCAATTAATACTTTCTGACCTGCCTCAACATTAGAAGCGCCACAAACAATATTGAGTACAGCAGAGCCAATGTTAACAGTAGTGAGAGAGAGTTTATTGGCGTCGGGGTGTTTTGTTTTAGTAAGCACCTCGCCAATAACAATATTTTTTAAACCGCCTTTGATAGATTCAAACTGCTCAACTGATTCTACTTCAAGACCTATATCTGTAAGAATCTTAGAGAGTTCATCTGCAGATTTATTTGTTTTTAAATAATCTTTTAACCAACTATAAGCTATTTTCATTTGAATAAAATTTAAACCTGCAAAATTAATTTTTTTTAATTCTTAATTATTAAGAAAGCTAATCAAGTTTTTCAATGTACTAATAAAAATTTAACCTTACCCTTACCCTCTCCTAATTTTAGGAGAGGGTAAACGGAGTTTTTAGAGATACTCTTTATTAATTTTTTTTGTTTTATATAATTATTAGAAAAAAAGTATTAATTTTGTAGTTTGAATTAAAACAAAAAAATGAAGCAAATATTTATTAAAATATTAGTATTATTGCTTATATTTTTAAGTATCTTCGGCATATCCTGCAGACGCAAATCTGAAGTTAAAATAGTAGGCACCTGGAAGCGTATTATGATAGATAATGTCAATTCTACTTATCAGGAAACCTGGGTATTTTTTGATGACGGGAAGTTAAACATATATAAAGATGCAGACTGGCAAAGTTCGACGCAGTTTGATTCAACAGCCAGGTATATGGTAAATGCAAGATTTAGAAAAACTTATATAAGGATAGAAGAAGCATCAATAGATTATTATAATGGAGCCTGGGAGATTATTAAATTAAATAAAAAAGTGATGATGATGGTTAAACGTCCACCTTTTACCAGAGTTGATGTTCAATCATACGGAGGCATTAATATAGATAGGTTGGGCGGTTTGCTATTTCGCGAATTCGTTAAAGTTAAGAATAAAAAATAGTATTATTTTAATATTTATTACATTGAGACATTCTTATAAAATACTTATTACAGCAATGCTATTATTAGCATTATTTAATTCTTCTTGCCGACATAAATCTGAAGTAAAAATAGTAGGTACCTGGAAAAGAATAATGATAGATAATGTTAATGCAACATATCAGGAAACCTGGACTTTTTTTGACGACGGCAAATTGTATGTCTATAAAGATGCTGACTGGCAAAGTCCAACTCAATTTGACTCAACAGCGAGATATATGGTAAATGCAAGAGTGAGAAAAACATATATCCGTATTGAAGATGCAACCATAGATTATTATAACGGCGCCTGGGAGATAATAAAACTAAATAGAAAAGTCCTTATGATTGTTAAACGCCCTCCCTTTACTGTGGTTGATATACAATCTTATGGCGGGATGAATGTGGACAGACTGGGAGGCTTACTTTTCAGGGAATTTGTTAAGGTAAAAAGTAAATAAAATTTATTCTATGTTTATATGGGAAAGAGAGTAGCGGGTATGAGGTAGCGGGTAGTGGGTAATGAATTATTACAAAAAATCCAAACACAAAAAAACCGATAATACAATACTTAAAGAACAGGAATTATTAATAAAACAACTTTCTAATAAAACAGACGACGCTATAAAACAAGTAAAAGATATCGCAGTAAAAGCCCTTGAAGGTGCTGCAAATTATAAAGTTATTTCAAAAGATAAAAAAGATGAAGCATCTTATTAAATTTATCTATTTTTTTAGGGGACTTCTAAAAACTAAAAAAAATTTAACCTTACCCTTACCCTCTCCTAATTTTAGGAGAAGGTAAACGGAGTTTTAGAGATACCCTTAATTAATTTTTAAATTCAGGCTGAATAGTTAAAAAAATTAATTATTTTATGAGAAAATAATAATAAAATTTAATAAGTGCAGTTATAGCATAAATGCAACTTTCAATAATCATAGTTAATTATAATGTCAGGTATTTTCTGGAGCAATGTCTTGTTTCAGTAACAAAAGCAGTAAAAGAAATAGAAAGCGAAATTTTTGTTGTTGATAATAATTCGGTAGATGGCTCTGTACAGATGATTAAGGAAAAATTTCCCAAAGTAAATTTAATTGAAAATAAAAAAAACACAGGATTTTCTAAAGCAAATAACCAAGCAATCAGGCTTGCAAAAGGTAAATATATTTTATTGCTTAATCCTGATACTGTTGTTGAAGAAGATACATTTAATAAAGTATTGTCGTTTATGGAACAACACCCTGATGCAGGGTCAACAGGGGTTAAAATGCTTAACGGACAGGGAAAATATCTTCCTGAATCAAAACGCAGCTTACCTAATCCGGAAGTAGCATTTTATAAAATTTTTGGTTTATCAGTATTATTTCCTAAATCAAAAAAATTCGGTAAATATCATCTGGGCTATCTTGATAAAGACAAGATACATAAAGTTGATGTCCTATCAGGTGCTTTTATGTTTATCAGAAAAGATGCTCTTGATAAAACAGGCTTACTTGACGAGGATTTTTTTATGTATGGAGAAGATATAGATTTGTCATACAGAATAACGAAAGCAGGCTATACTAATTATTATTATCCTGAGACAAGGATAATTCATTATAAAGGCGAAAGCACTAAGCTTAAAAGCTTAAATTATGTGAGGATGTTTTATAAAGCAATGATAATTTTTGCAAGAAAGCATTTTTCGCAAAAACGGGCAGGCACTCTTAGTTTTCTTATCAATATAGCTATATTTTTAAGAGCCGGAATAGCAGTTATAAAAAGGTTAACTGATAAAATATATCTTCCACTAATAGAATTTAGTGTTATTTATTTGGGTATTTATTATATTCAGGACTATTGGCAGCATAACATTAAATTATATGAGGGCAATTACTATCCTCCGGAATTTACCTCAATAACTATACCTTTATATATAATCTTATGGTTGATTTCAGTTTATTTAAGTGGAGGCTATGACAAACCTTACAGGCTTTCCAAAACACTGCTTGGTATTATAGCAGGTACTATTATAATACTTGTATTTTATGCACTGTTGCCTGAAAGTCTTCGTTTTTCAAGAGCTTTAATCTTTTTGGGAGCTGTCTGGAGTTTTGGTTTTATGATAAGCTTGCGAGTTATAATTAATATTATAGCAGGAAAGTTTTATGCAAAAAAATATACACAAAGCAAACGATTTGCTGTTATTGGCGAAACGGAGGAAGCTAAGAGAGTAATTGATATAATTAATAAAACCAATATAACACCTTCTTATGTATGTATTGTAGGAATTGGCGAATGCAAAAATTCAACAGATATTGTCGGTAATTTGCAGCAATTAGATGATATTATTGAGATATACGCTATTGATGAGTTAATTTTTTGCGGTAAAGACTTATCGGCTCAAAAAATTATTGATATAATGTCAGCTCACAGATATCCAAATCTGCAATATAAGATTGCACCACCCGAAAGCCTTTATATAATTGGTTCAAACTCAATTAATGATGCAGAAGATATTTTTATTGTTAATATTAACTCAGTTACTACAACTGCTAACAAGCGAAATAAAAGATTATTAGATATTTTTACTTTTTTTGTATTAATCTTTTTATCACCGGTTTTAATTTTTTTTATAAAAAACCCGTTAAACTATTTAAAAAATTTGTTTTTAGTCTTTTTTGCTAAAAAAACTTTTATTGGTTTTAACCAGCAGGACCGCAATTTTAAATTACCATCTATACGTAAAGGAATTTTATATCCATCAGACGCTTTTCAAAATAAAAACCTTAGTCCTGATACTATAAACAGGCTTAACCTGCTATATTCAAAAGATTACAAAATTTCAAATGATATCAACATCATTATAAAAGGTTTTAAAAATCTTGGAAGAAATTAAAGATAGTAGCAGGTATTAGGTAGTGGGTAATCAATGGATTAAATAAATATTAAATAATTTTAGACTTTTTAGTAGTCTCATATATTGAAAATAATGTTAAACCTCAGAATAGAAGTATAATATTATTCGCTCAAAATCGTTAAATAATAAATGTTTTACATTTGCAAAATGTGAAACATTAGAGTATATATATACAATTCTTTTTTTGACAAACAGCTATTATAGGAGATTAATTTATGTCGTGTGGCACAGTTTTGGCATAATATTTGATGGTTTATAAAGGTTTGGAAGAAGAATTTTATAAAAATTATTTTTAGACAGGGAGATAAATCTAATACGAAGCGCCCACGCTTCGTATAACGGGAAAGTAAAGCCAAATAGTAATGTATTAAAAAATCCAAAAAAACCAATTTACTATCCCTAAACTATCCCTAAACTATCCGAGGACTATCCCTAAACTTATCGTAACAACACCAATAAGACACGTATAATAAGAGGGATGAAAGCTAAATGAAATAGTTCAGCAATAGCTTTGCAAACTTATATCGTATTTTCTTATTATAATGGATTTCCTTTACCAGTCGGGGATTCATAATGATTTAAATTTATATTTTATATATTCATAATCTATTGATTATAAATGTTTATGTGCAATTATCAATCTGTTTTTCACTTTATATATTGTTTAAAAGGTGCTTAAGAGGTCGTTTCGCATAGATCAGATTTGCAAAATGTGAACTATTAGACCAAGTGTGAGATAATATATTCTATAATTATTAAAAATTTTATATATTTGCGGCTCAATTTTTTATTAACTTTTTAATTTTTATTATTATGGAAAAAATTAAGCAATTTTTAAGTGTGCTATTAATAGCAATTGTTTCTTTACACATTTCACAGGCTCAAACCTCAAAATTATCAATTGAGAATGGACCAGATATGCTTTCCCCCCATCTGGGTAGTATTAATATGCCATATATTCTTTTAGATACTAATAATTCTACAACTTTATTTAAAATATTAGTAATGGGTGGAAGAGATTATGATTTTGTTTCAAGTTCTAAAGCAGAAATTTACGACTATGAAACAAATAGTTTTTCTTTATTAGAGATGAATTATCCTCACGATTTTAGTTCAATTGTCAGATTAGACAATAATAATTATTTAATTGCAGGAGGTAGTGCTAATCTTGGCGTACATCCTGGCTTTTCAGATGCAGAAATCTTCAACCCTGTTAAAAACACCTTTACTCCGGTAGCATCAATGATTCACAAAAGAATGGATTTCTCTATGGCAAAACTCAAAAGCAATAATGTTCTTATAGTAGGGGGCTGGAACGAAACAACAAGTCCTACATATCCCGAGATTTATAAGGTAGATTCAAATTCATATACCCAAACAGTAGCTCTAAATACTCCAAGAACTTATCCAATTGTTCTACCAACAAATGATTCAGGTGCAGTTGTAATTGGCGGTTATCACTATCTTGGAAGTCCTTATTTAGAACAGGTTGAATATTACGATTATAAAAATAATAGTTTTTCAATACTTACTGAAAGACCTATTGATACTGAAGAAGGCTGGCTTACGAAGTTTAATATATATCATTGTGATATGGAGTCTTTAAAAATGTCCAATGGAAAATATCTTCTTTTATTTTATAATGAGGCAGTTGATTCAACCGAATTTTGTTTAATTAGTTTTGACCCGGAAACTCTTAAATTTGAGAAAATCCCGCTGAGTACCAAAATCAAAGTAAATCATAATGAAAAATGGATATTTAGTATAGTTTTAGATAAAGCTCAAAATATTGCTTATCTTCCCGGTTGTGTTTCAACAACTCCTATGGAACTTTTAATATATTCAATAGATTTGAATAATGGCAATGTTTATCAACCTGATAATTCTGTCGCACTTGAAACAGATATTTATCCTGCCTCGTCTTCCTATACTCTACTTCCCAATAACAAAATACTTATGACAGGTTTATCAAACAAAACCGGTACAAAAGTTAATTTCGGTGCTACCAACAAGACGCTTCTTTTATCAACAAGTCTTATAACGTCTATTAATAATATTAATAAACCAAATATTCAAATAATTAATCAATCTGGAAATAACAATTTAACTGTATTAAATTCTGATCATTCCATCAAAAATATTATTATTGTCAATACAAATGGACAATTAATCAGTAATAACTCTATTAATTTTGGTTATAATAATATTGATATTAGTTTTCTACCTAAAGGATTTTATATCCTAAAAGCAGAATCTTTTAATAATGTAGTAATTAAAAAATTTAATAAATATTAATATACCCTGATATGTTTTTCTATTAATAACGAATACATATAAAAAAACTGTTAAAACCTAACAGTTTTATTAAAACTGTTAGGTTTTTTTATCCTAAATTAGTCATTAAGGTAATTCAAGAATTCTCAAACTATCCCTACAAATGAAATGAAGAGAATGGTTTGTGGTTTTATGGAGCTCTTCCAAAAATATGTCAAGGTCGTTTGTTTTTGATTCCTGATTTCTAATGACGGATTTGGGTTAATATATTCAAAATCTATTGATTATAAATATATATGCGCAATCATAAATCGATTGCTTCGTTTAGTTCACATTTGCAAAATGTGAAACATTTAAACTGCATTATTTCTCTAATTTTAATCTTACACCGTCATACTTTTTTTCAATACCTTTTTTATAGGAAATAATAAGAAATTGTGTGCCATCTTCGTCATAATAAATCCAATCTCCTTCTTTTTCGCCCATTAGGTATTGTCCTTGTAATTTAAGATTTCCATTGCTCCAGTAATATTTATGTTTTCCATTAGGAGTGTCGTCAATAAAAGCCCCTTCAAAGCGCAATCTGCCATTATTATAATAATGTTTCCAGAGTCCATCCCGCTTACCATAGTTATATTTTCCTTCTTCCCGATATTCATTGAGCGAATAAAACCATTTACCATCTTTAACCCCATCAATAAATTCACCTTCTGTTATAATTTTACCGCTGTCCGAATATTCTCTAAAAAATCCGTTTTCCAAGCCGTTTTCAAAGCTTTCCTCGCGTTCTAAGGAACCGTTTTCAAAATACCATTTCCAAACACCATTAAGTTTACCTTGAGCATTATACTGCCCCAGCTGTTCCATTTTATTATTTTTAAAGTAAAATTTCCATTCACCAATGCGCACATTATTTTTATAATTTCCTTCAGCCCTTAATTTTCCATCCTCATAATATTCAGTCCATTTTCCTTCTTTTTTGCCCCCTGTATTAATAAGTCCTGTTCCTACTAAATTACCCGCTTTATATTGTTGTGCACCTGTAATTTCGCCTTTTTCATTATACTCTATAGTAGTCCCTTCAGGTTTATCATTGCTGTAAAGAGCAGTTTTTTTAATAGTACCATTTGAATAATATTCTGTTTTTGTTTGATATTTGGTTGTTTCCACTGCATCTTCCTGTAGTTCGTCTTCAATATATTTTTTTACAAAAAGCAGGTTCCCATCTTTGTCGTATTCTTTGAAATAACCGTGTTTTTTGTTATTTTTAAATTGTATTTCTCTTTTTACTTTACCGTCAGCGAAATACTCCTTCCATAAACCCTGTTTATTACCTGAAACATCGTATCTGTTTATACTTTGTTTTATAACTAAGTAACCTAATTTATATTCCAGCTCTGATATTATATTTCCGTTTTCATCATATTCAAGCCCTAAACCTTGTTCTTTATTATTTACAAAAGGAATAGTCTCTTTAATTTTACCATTTTTATAATATAAAACTGAATATCCTTCTTTACTATCATTAATAAAATTTTCTTCCAGGGTTTCATTTTTAAAAAATGTATGTTTTATACCATTCTTTTTGCCTTGTTTATAGTTGATTTTAAGAATAACCTGACCTGAATCATTATAAAAGATCCATAAACTATCTAAAAGAAAATTTTTACGATTACCTTCGGATTTAAGATTACCGTTTTCATACCAGGTACGCCAGTAAGCATCAGGTTTACCATCTCTTAAATAACCTTCATTAGAAATATTGCCATTTGGGTAATAATATTTAACAGGTTTCAAACTATCGTTAGAGATTGACTGTTGAATATTAATTTGAGAATTTGAGAATTTAAAATTTTGTTTACTGTTGATTGTATAGGGAGGATATGTATCAGCAGATGCAAAAATGACAGGACAAAACAATAAAGAAATAATAAAAAAAAGCAGTGGTTTTATATTACTTAACCGCAAAGTTTCACCAAGTTTAATGCAAACTAATGCAAAATTAAATAATAAGTAATTATAATTCATTAATTAATAAGTTAAAAAGAGTTTACAAAATTAGCAATTTCATCAATATCTATATTATTCATACAATTAAAATGTTTTTTAGGGCATTCTTTAAACCCCAGTTTACTGCAAGGTCTGCATCTAAGTTCTTTAACTTCCAAAATCAATGATTTAGATTTTTCTTCCGAAGGGTAATAGGGATACATACCAAAATCAGTAACAGTATTACCCCACAATGAAACTAAAGGTTTGCGAAAAGCAGCAGCTATATGCATTAGCCCTGTATCATTGCTTACAACAGCGATAGCTTGCTGAACCAGAGAAGCAGAACCATTTATTGAAAATAAGCCGCATGCATTAAAAACTTTATCAGTAAACGATTTTTTTATAATTTCGCCTTTTTCTCTGTCTTTAGTATCTCCGAGAAGAATAACCGGCTTATCAATTTTTTTACAAAGGGCTATAATTTTATCAGCAGGAAATTGTTTGGTCTGATGTATGCTGCCAATAACTATGGCAATATATTCATTTCTATGACTTAAAGGTAATTGTTTAAGATTAATTTTTTCAGTATCAGAAATAAAATAATCCAAGCCTTTATTGTCATTAATAATTTTGAATTTACTTGCAGTAGCAAGATACCTGTCAACAATATGGATATGAGGTAATAGGTTGATTTTTAAATTAACAAGTAACCATTTTTTTAAATTTATTTTATCAAAAGAAAAAAAGGGTTTTAAAAGGGACAGTTTTAATTGAGCAGAACGTAAATTTCTGTGTAAATCCAATATAAAATCATAATTCTCTTTTTTGAGAACTTTACTAACTTCGTAAATAGACTTGTTAATGCAATATAATTTGTCTATGTTAGGATTAGATTCTAAAAGTGAAAGATATTTTTTTTTGGTGATATAATGTAATTCAATATCCGGTATTTGCTCTTTAAGACAGCGTATTACAGGCGTGGTTAATACTATATCGCCTATAGAACTAAAACGGATTATTAGAATTTTAGTCATTGAATTGTAAATATTAAATCAGGAATACTATTTATTACCTGAAAATGCAAAAATAATAAAATTAGCAAATTTGTTAATTAGCAAATTGTTTGCAATTTTTTATACTTTTGTAGCATTAAACCAAAAAGCAAATTCCAGGTGGAAATAAAAGAAGTTAAAACAAAAAGGGATTTATGGCAGTTTATAAATCTGCCAGCAAAGATAAATAAAAATAATAAAAACTGGCTGCCGCCTTTATATATTGATGAATGGAACTATTATAATCCACAAAAAAATGCTGCGTTTTCCTATTGTGATACTATACTTCTTTTGGCATACCTTGATGTTAAACTTGTTGGCAGGATTATGGGTATAATTAATAATCGTTATAATAAGTTGCATAATGAGAAAACAGCAAGATTTACCTGGCTTGATGCCTATAATGATTATGAAATAGTTGAAAGTCTGCTGGGATATATTGAAAAATGGGCAAAAGAAAAGGGAATGGATCAGCTTATTGGACCTTTCGGGTTTTCGGATAAAGACCCTGAAGGATTTTTAATAGATGGATTTGAACATAAACCTGTATTAGTTACGCCTTCTAACCAGTCATACCTGCCGCTGCTGGTTGAAAAGGCAGGATATAAGAAAAAAGTTGATTGTATTGATTATTCTATAGAACTTGGAAATAATAAATTTGATGTATATTACAGATTATTAAGCAGGATAAATAAAAATGACTTTAAATTGATAGAATTTAAGAAAAGAAGAGAACTTAAAAAATATATAATTCCTGTTCTGGATTTATTAAACGAGTGCTACATAGATATTTACGGTTTTGATAAATTGGAAGAAAAAGAGATGTTGATATTTGCCAAACGATATTTACCTCTTTTAAATCCAGGCTTTGTTAAGGTAGTCTTAAAAGGTGATGAATTAGTAGGTTTTGTTATAGCTATGCCTGACCTTGCTGAAGGGATAATGAAAGCAAAAGGCAGATTATTTCCATTCGGATTTTACTATATATTTAAAGCTTTTTATAAACCTAAACAGTTGGTTCTTATGTTGGGTGGTGTTAAAAAAGAACAGCGAGGAAGAGGTATTGACGTGATATTGGGACTTAAAATTATGGAAGCCTGTAGGCAAAAAAATATTAACCGTTTAGAAAGTCACCTTATCCTTGAGACTAATATAAAGATGAAAGCAGAAGTTGAACGTATTGGTGGCAAGCCAATTAAACGATTCAGAATATTTTGTAAAGAATTATAAATGTTTCACATTTTGCAAATGTGAAACATTATTAATCAATAGATAAGGAATTAAAATTTATTTAGCCGGTAATGTGAAAATAAAGTCAGTACCTTTGCCAAGTATGCTTTCCACTCTGATAGAGCCGCCGTTTTTTTCAATAAATTCTTTAGAAATTACCAATCCTAAACCAGTTCCTCTTTGATTAGAATTATCAATATAAGGCATATCAATATGAAACAATTTATTGATATTATCTTTATCAATTCCGATGCCAGTATCACTAACAATAACTTCAATAAGATTCTCAATTTTTTTGGCAGAAATAGTAACTAAACCATTTTCATCGGTAAACTTAATAGCATTATTAACAAGATTTCTTAATATGGTTAATAGACTTGATTTATCGCAGAAAACGATTAAATCTCTTGAAACCATATTAACTAAGTTTATTTTTTTGGAGATTGCGTTAATTTCGTTGAGTTTAATAACATTATCAACAGAGGAATATAGAAAAATATCTTCAGGTTTTAATTCAATTTTACCGGATTGGGCTCTTGACCATAAAAGAAGATTGTCAAGTAATGAATAGAGTTGTTTAGCAGCAGAATTGATTTGTTTACTATATTCCAAAATTGTTTCTTTAGACAATTTATCTTTATCTTCAATAATCAAATCAGAAAAACCAAGCAAAGCAGTAAAAGGATTTCTCAGGTCGTGGGCTATAATAGAGAAGAATTTATCTTTGGTAGTATTAAGATCCTTTAATTCTTTTTCTGAAGCAATAAGTCTTGAGTTTTTTTCTTTAATTAATTTGAGCATCCTTTGCTTTAATAAAAAGCGGTTTATGATTAAAAAAATCAGGATAAGAACGAATACTAAAAAAAAGATTAAAGAATTTTCGATTATTTTTTGTTTTTCATTTTGTTTTTCAAGAGTATCTATTTTTTCTTTAATACCTGTTATATCATATTTTACCTGTAATTCTGAGATTTTTTTATAATTTATAGCATTTTGAAGAGAATCATTTATTTCAGCATATTTTTTATAATAATTGAAAACCTGTTTATAGTCTTCTTTAATAATAAATAAATCGGAATATATTTTGTAAGCTTCTTTT
>JAGODS010000042.1 GCA_017998135.1 Bacteroidales bacterium | reverse complement strand
TTTTTTGTTGTTTTAAAATTGATAAATAGGATTAAAATTATGCCATTCATCAATTCAATAATACTATAGTTCTATTTAAGTAAATCCGCAACATAGGGCATAATAGCGATATGCCTTGCTCTTTTAATTGCCTGGGCTACTTTTTTCTGATATTTTAATGAAGTACCGGTTAAACGGCGGGGCAAAATTTTGCCCTGTTCATTAACAAATTTCAACAAAAAATCAGCATCTTTGTAGTCAATGTATTTTATACCGCTTTTCTTAAATCTGCAGTATTTCTTCTTTTTTGTATCTACATTAATAGGTGTTAAATACCTGATTTCAGCATTAGGTTGACTCATAAATAAATAAGTTTAAATAAAATAATTAATAAATATTGCAGGCGAGCCGCATTTTAGTGTTTTTCTTCAGATGTTTCAATAGCCTTAGTTTTTTCTTTTCTCTTTTTTTCATTATAAGCTATTGCATGTTTATCTAAAGCAACGGTAAGAAATCGGAGGACTTTCTCGTCTCTTTTGAATTGTACTTCAAGCTCGGCAACTGTCTTGCCATCTGCTTTATATTCAAAAAGACAGTATATACCATTAGACATCTTCCTTATCGGGTAAGCCAGCTTGCGCAAACCCCAGTTGTCTGTATATACCATTTCAGCCTGCTTCTTTGAGAGAAATATCTTATATTTCTCTACCGTTTCCTTTATCTGTTCTTCAGATAAAACGGGAGTTATAATGAAAACGGTTTCGTAATGTTTCAACATAATGAATTGATATTAAATTGAACTGCAAAATTATATATTTTTTTGAAACTATAGATATTTTTAATCTTTTATTTTTTCTGTTTTCTAATAAATATATAATTTACAATAAATTATAATTAGCTTAAATATTCCTTCATTTAGAAAAAATCATTACAAATTTCACACACCGAAATTTATTTTTATTCTAAAACCTTAATCTAAAATGAATATATTTATTATATGAAATGAAAATATCAATTTATATAATAAGAATACAAACCTTAAGATTTAAACATATATTTATAAAAATCTAAAATCTGTCACTATATTGACTGAATTTAGCTAAATTTTGTCATTATATTGACTAAATTTATTATTTTTGCACAAAATTTTATATTATGAAACTATTAGAAAGAGCTTTACAAATAACAATAATAACTAATTTAAAACCAAATAAAGTATGTGTTTTATTAGGTGCAAGACGAGTTGGAAAAACAATTCTTATAAAAGAAATATTAAAAGGATATAACGAAAAATATCTGTTGCTTAATGGTGAAGATTTTCAGGTGCAAGATATGCTAAAAGAAAGAAGTATTAGTAATTACAAAAGATTACTGCAAGGTATAAATTTGCTTGTAATTGATGAAGCTTCAAGCATTAATGATATAGGCAAAATACTAAAACTTATTGTGGACGAGATAGACGGAATAAAAATTATAGCAACCGGCTCTTCTGCTTTTGACTTACTGAATATATTCGGCGAACCACTCACCGGACGAAGCATTATCTTTCATTTATTTCCTGTTTCACAGTCGGAACTAAGCAGAACTGAAAATTTTATAGAAACAAGCAGGATGCTTGAAGAACGATTAATCTTCGGTTCCTACCCTGAATTATTTCAGATTTACGATTTGGAAGGGAAAAAAATATATCTGCAGAATTTGGTTAATACTTATTTACTAAAAGACATATTAGCAATTGACGGTTTGAGAAATTCGTCAAAAATGTATGACCTATTAAAATTGCTCGCTTTTCAGATAGGCAAAGAAGTTTCAATTAATGAACTTGGACTGCAGTTAAGACTTAGTAAAAATACTATAGAAAAATATATTGACTTGCTAAGCAAAGTATTTGTCATCTTCAAATTGCCAGGTTACAGCAAAAATCTTAGAAAAGAAATTAAGAAAAGCGCCAAATGGTATTTTTATGATAATGGCATCAGAAACGCCCTTATATCTAATTTTAGTCCATTAGCTTTAAGGCGAGATATTGGCGAATTGTGGAAAAATTATTTAATCTCAGAAAGAATCAAATCTAACAATTATAAAATGAAATATGTCAATACTTATTTCTGGCGGACTTACGACCAACAAGAAATAGATTTGATTGAAGAATATGAGGGCAAATTATATGCTTATGAACTTAAATGGGGCAATAAACCCGTTAAAGCCCCTAAATCCTGGACTAACGCCTATCCTAACACAGACTTTTTTAACATAAACAGGAATAATTATATTGAATGGATTTCTTAAGGCTAATACTACCTAAAATTAAAGCTTTATTATGTTATTACTCCAAAAACTTTGTCCTTTTAACAACATTTATCGTCAAATCTTACAATATATTTGTCTTCTCAAAAATTTGACACCTAATTTAGAGTTAATTTAAGTAAAATTTAACCAAGTTATTACAAATAATATTTAATTTTGCGGATATTAATAAAAATTGCAAAAATGGAGGATTTATATAACAGGCGAGGGGTTTCGGCTTCAAAGGAAGATGTTCATAAGGCGATAAAAAATATAGATAAGGGTCTATATCCAAACGCTTTTTGTAAAATTATTCCGGATATACTCGGCGGAGATAAAGACTACTGTAATATAATGCACAGTGACGGGGCGGGGACGAAGTCTTCACTTGCCTATATTTACTGGAAAGCAACAGGCGACCTATCTGTATGGAAAGGCATAGCCCAGGATGCAATTGTAATGAATACTGACGACCTACTTTGCGTAGGAGCTTTTGATAATATACTAATATCTTCTACAATAGGAAGAAATAAATTGAATATCCCCGGTGAGGTTATTTCCGCAATCATTGAAGGAACTGAAGAGTTTATCTCAATGTTAAAACAATATGATATTAATATATATAGTACAGGTGGTGAAACAGCAGATTTAGGAGACCTTATAAGGACGATAGTTGTCGATACAACCGCTGTGTGCCGTATCAAACGCAACAATGTAATCAATATAAATATACAAGAGAATGATGTTATAATAGGTTTATCATCTACGGGCAAAGCGAGTTATGAAAAAGAATATAACAGCGGTATGGGCAGTAATGGTTTGACCTCAGCACGACACGATGTTCTTCATAAAATCAATGCGGAGCTTTATCCCGAATCTTATGATAAAAACCTGCCTGAAGATGTGATTTATTGTGGTAAATATAAGCTTACTGATCATGTATTACCATTTCCAATTTCAGAAAACATAGGTAAAAACTTATTGTCTCCGACAAGGACTTATGCTCCCCCGCTTATTGAGATAATAAAAAAATATGCTAAACATATAAATGGTATAATTCACTGCACAGGCGGGGCGCAAAGCAAAGTATTAAACTTTGTAAATAATATACATATTATTAAAGATAATCTTTTCCCTATTCCGCCGCTTTTTCAGATTATTATGGAAAACAGGCAGGGTTCTCCAGCAGAAATGTATAAGGTTTTTAATATGGGGCACAGAATGGAAATCTATGTTCCTGAAACTTATGCCGAACCTATAATCAAAATTATTAAATCTTTTAATATAGACGCTCAAATCATTGGAAAATGCGTCAAACATAAAGGTAAAAAACTAAGTATTAAATCAGAATTGGGAGAGTTTGAGTATTAAAAAATCAGTTATAAGTTATGAGTTATAAGTTATGAGTTATGAGTTAGTACATTGGCACATTACATTCAGAACCACTTTTTACGTCTAAACCAGATAAAACCAACCATAGATAAAATAAACGAAATAAAAACAATCCCTATAAAAGCGTAAGAAGAGTTTTCAATTTTATTAGGGACATTCATACCAAAAAAACTCGCTATCAATGTAGGAATCATAAGCATAATGGAAATCAGGGTAAGTTGCTTCATAATCATATTAAGATTATTAGAAATCACCGAAGCATAAGCATCCATCATCCCGCTGAGAATATCACTATAAATTTTAGTTGTTTCCTGCGCCTGTCTTAATTCAATTTCAACGTCTTCAACCAATTCAGGGTCAAAACTGTCTTTATAGTCTTTAATAGTTTTTATCCTGTGAGAAAGAATATCATTGCCTTTAAGAGAAGTAGTAAAAATTACAAGACATTTTTCAATTAATAGCAATCTCTGCAATTCTTCATTCTTAATAGATTTTTCTAATTGCAATTCGGCTAATTTAATATTAAGATTAATTTGTTTGAGGTACTTAAGATACCAGACAGAAGAAGATAAAAGCAATTTAAGCACCATATCAAAATTGTTCTCTTTAATAATATTTTTTCTCTGCGAATAAACAACGAAATCGCTAATCAAATCGGTTTTATAAAAACAAACAGAAATAAAAAAATCATCTTTAAAAATAAGACCAAGAGGGACAGTAGAATAAGGGACCTTCTCATCAGAACTTTTATATGGCACCCTGATAATAATCAAATACCAGCCGTCTTCTATCTCAATACGGGGTCTTTCGTCAACGTCTTCAATGTCATTATAGAAAGCCTCCGGTATTAGTAATTCATTGATTAAATAATCCTTTTCTGCTTCAGTAGGAATTTCTATATTAATCCAGCATTTAGGCTCCCAGTTTTGGACTGGCACCATGCCTTTTTCATTTTTTAAAAAGCTTCTCATACATAATCCTCCTTATGTTTAATGAATAGAGGTTATGTATAGCAGTATGCCTCTATTCAGGGTTTAACGCTCCGGGTGATAATCGTCCATATATAGTTTATATTTGGTTGGCAAAATTAGAATTATTTTTTATATCAGCTTATTTTTTTTCTTATTGCCGCTTTAAAAGCTTTTATTAAATATTCAATCTATTGAAAGAGGACTATAGACTATAATCAAAAAACTTTATACTTTAGCAAAATATTTTCAAAATACTAATGAATATAAACAAAATACTCCCAAAATATATTCAATTCATATTAAGCATTTATCTATGCGGGCTTGTTGCCTTTTCAATTTTCAGGCTAATTCTAACACTTACAAATATTGAGCAGTTATATTTACTACCAACTAAAACTTCTTTATTATTCAAAGCCTTTATAATGGGGTTAAGGTTTGACACTGTGATATCCGGTTACATACTTATATTACCTCTTTTAGTAATGTTAATAATGACCTTTTTCAGGCAGGGCAAAGTCCGGGGTTTAATCAATTAAGATATTATTAATTTATATAATAAGCTTATATTCAACTGCTTTTTTGATATGTTCGTCAGATATACCTTTTTTTAAGCAGTTCTTCACCCGTATCAATTATTCAGTTTTTCTTTGGGCTGATACACCTATTTTCGGATTAAAAATGATAGCCCGCGAGCCTTCCTATTATATCTATTTCTTTCTTTTCCTCGCTTTTTCTTTTTTATTCGCTTTTATTGGAGTCAAATTATACAAAAAATTTCTTATTAATAAAGATGACAGACGAAACGTGGACGCTTCACCTGACTATATTTTAAACCTGACAACAGGTATCCTCGCTTTGATAATAATGTTTATAGGAATCCGCGGGAGAATTGAGAAAAAATCACCTATTAAAGTCGGAACGGCTTTCTTTTCAAACTATTCCTTCCCTAATCAGTTAGGACTTAATCCTGTTTTTACCTTCATAAGAAGCTACTTAGATGCGAAAAACAGTAAAAATGCCGAAATAAAATTAATTGATAACGCTGTCGCTATTAATAATGTCAAACGCTTTTTAAATATAAAAGATAGCCTCGCTTCGCCTTTAGCCAGACAAATTAAAGCACAAAGGGAAAAAATAACTCCTAATATCATAGTAGTTATAATGGAAAGTTTTTCTGCCGAATATATGCAGCGCTTCGGCAATCAAGAGAAACTCACACCGGTGATGGACAGCCTCGCCGCAATAGCCTACTCTTTTGATAATATCTACACAGCCGGAATACATACATATAATGGTATATATTCTACACTATTCTCTTTCCCGACTATCTTCACAAAACACCCTTTAAATAAAGCCGGTATTGACCAATATACAGGCTTATCAGGCATACTTGCCTCACAGAATTACTATTCGCTCTTTTTCATACCTCACGACGAGCAATTTGACAATATATCGGGCTTCCTCAAACAAAATGCCTTTAATGAAATAATAAGCCAGAAAGATTATCCTGCATCCAAAGTTTTAAGCACCCTTGGCGTTCCTGATAATTATATGTTTGATTTCTCAATAAACACTCTTAAAAATATTAAACAGCCTTTTCTTGCCGTATATATGACAGCAAGCAACCACGGACCTTATATAGTGCCGACAGATATAGCTTTCAAACCTAAAGCCCTGGATATAAAAAAACAATGCCTTGAATACTCTGACTGGGCGCTTGGCGACTTCCTGCATAAAGCTAAAACACAGGAATGGTTTGAAAACACTATTTTTCTCTTTGTAGCCGACCATGGAGCAATAATAGGCGACAATCCTTATCCGGTCTCACTTTCCTACCATCATACACCCTTTGTTATTTATTCGCCGCTGCTCAAAGATGCCCCAAAAAGCTTTAACTGCATAGGCGGACAACTTGATATTTTCCCTACCCTGATGGGCTTGATAAATATAGAATATATAAATAATACTATGGGCATTGACCTGCTTAGAGAAAAAAGACCTTATATTTATTTTTGCGATGACGATAAAATAGGCTGCCTTGACCATAGATACTTATATATATATTCTAAAGAAAATTTGAATTATTTATATGAATACAACAAAAAAGACGTTAATAATTACTATAACATATTAACAAATAAAGCAGACAGTATGAAAAATTATGCTTTTTCAATGCTTCAAGCTGCTCAATTTATGATTATTAATAAAAAAACATCCTTTCATTAATTAAGAATATTTATTTTTGCTAAAAATTTTATTATGAATTTAAGTGATATAATTACAGTATCGGGCAAAACAGGCCTATTTAAAATAATAAGTCAAACCAAAAACGGTATGATTATTGAGTCATTAATTGACCAGAAACGCTTTCCTACTTATATTACCGACAGGGTAAATAAGCTGGACGATATCTTTGTTTATACTGTCAGCAGTGAAATTATCCTAAAAGACCTTTTTCTGAAAATCTATGAAAAAGAAAACGGCGCTCAGGCATTAGACCCCAAATCGGACGACAAAAAACTTAAAACTTATTTTGAAGAAGTCCTGCCCGATTACAACAAAGAAAAAGTCTATGTCTCGGATATGAAGAAAATAATAAGCTGGTATAATATCCTCAATAAACAGGGACTTATCACCCCTGATGAAAAACCCGAAGAAAAACCCGCTGAGGAAAATTCAGATAATAACCCTGTAAAATCGGATCCGGAAACAACTCAACCTGAAGATAAAAAAGAATAAAACAATCTTATTGTTGCAAGGTGATCTTTAGTCTAAAACAATACTATAATTTTTTTCGCAGATAAACTAAATATAGGAGCTAAACTTTTTGAAAAAGCTTAGCTCCTATTGGTTTTAGAATTTGATAAATTTGCGGGTGGTGGTGGAGTTGGGGGATTGGATGCGGGTGAGGTAGAGACCTGGCGGGAAGGAGCGGGTGTTGATGCTGATAGTGGTTTGTGCATTTTGAGTTATTTGGGTTTGTGCGTTATGGGGGCTTTGGGTTTGGAAAATTGCTTTGCCGTGGATGTCGTAAACGGTGATTAAATGTTTCACATTTCCAAAATGTGAAACATTAATTGTGAGTTCATCAGTGCAGGGATTGGGATATAAGAATAAGTCGGTTTTAGGTTCGGGGACGCTTTTGATAGTAGTAAATAGCGAGGGAGCTAATTTGGCGATAAATTGCGAGGTTCCTATTTGAGGAATCGTTAAAGTGTCGAATCTGGCAGTATCAACAAAATAGCCTGCAACATAAATATTACCAAATTTATCGTAATGCAAAGCTCTAAGTTTACCATCTGCTTCAATACATTTAACCCAGTTAAATTTGCCGCTTGAATCGTATTTGGTAATATATATACCTTTATCACAAGGGACTGTAACAGTATCATAGGCAAAAGGTTGTTGAACAAACCAACCGCCAGCATACACATTGTCTAAGCTGTCAGTTGTTACTGAATAAACACTAATAGCTGAATATTTATTTGCAGCCCTGCCCCAGATTTGATTTCCATCAGAGTCATATTTCAAAACGCAGGCATTGAAATTCGTTTTACCATATAAAGTGTCTTTGCCAAATATCAAAGAATCGCTTCTAATATGTCCAATAATATAACAATTATCCTTAGTGTCAGTCGTAACGAAAAATGCCGAAGAATTAGTATTTTCGGTTTTAGCCCACAAAGTTTTACCTTTAGAATTAAATTTAGCTATATAAAGTTGTTCTGTCTTTGTTTTTTTTAGAGTAATAGTATCAAAAGAAATATAATCAGCATCAAAATATCTGGTAAGAAAAACATTATCTTGTTTATCAATAGCTATTCCGTGAGCCCAATTAAAGGCAATTTTACCATTTCCTGCGACTTTTCCCCACAAGGCTTTACCATCAGCGCTAAATTTTGCAATAAATAGATCAAAATTTATATCTCTGCATGCTTTAGATATTTTATAAATTTTAATTGTATCCAATAAAATATACTGAGCCTGTAAACAACCTGCAATATAAACGTCGCCTTTAGAATCAACTACAGCAGCCCAGGGTTCAACAGAGCCACATTCGCCGCCTGCACTTCTAATCCAAATAATCTCACCATCAGGATTATATTTAATAATAAAAATATCTTGCCCTACTAATGGATCAATAATTTTTAAATTATGCTTTTCAAATATGCACCCAGGAGTTCCAAAAACTCCTATAACATAAATATTACCTTCGTAATCAACAGTTAATGTTTTTGCAATTGTAGGACCTGAATCAATATCAGTAGTTTTAGCCCATAATGCTTTTCCCTCAGGCGAAAATTTAACTATATACATTGATCTAGAATCTGTTTTAGATTTAAGTTCAATAGAGTCAAATTTTATTGAATCACTAAATCTACCACAGGCATAAATATTACCATCTTTATCGCTTTTACAATTAGACAACGAAGCGGCTTTAAAATCCTTCACACTAAGCCAAGCAGGAGCTTGTGCGAGCGATAAGTTATAAGTTATAAATGATAAAAAAAGAACTATTAGAAATATATTTTTGGATTTCATTGTGTAAAAATTTTAGTTGTTAATAAAAAAACTAATACAGTCCTAAGAGATAAAGGACTGTATTAGCAAAAGCAAAATTAATTAAATTTATTTAATGTAAATTTTTTGAGTGTAAACTTTATCAGCAGTAAGCAGTCTTACTACGTAGAAGCCTGTAGGAACATTCAATTTATATTTATAAATTCCATTACTGATATTTTTATCAGGCATTATTTCCTGTCCATTTAGATTATAAACTGAAAGTACAGCTTTTTTATCAGTAGGGTGATTATAAATAATATTTAATTCCTTGTCATAAGAGTAAATATCAACGATTTCAGAGTATAAATCATCAATTCCTGCTGTAGCTGAGGAGAAAACGAGGTAAAATCTATTATTGGCAGTACCTTTGGTGAAATCGAAGGTATAAGAATTATTAACTGTTAAATCCTGTTTGCCTTTTTTCAGAGCATCAATGAGATAAACTTTATGAGTAGTAGCTTTTTTATTCAAATCGGGGTACTCAATTGTATATTCGCCATCTGTATTAGCACTGAAACCAAGAGGAACAACGAGTTTATCCTTAATTTCAGGTAGAGCATTAATACAAAGTTTATCAGTACCTGCAAAAGTATAAATATTAGGTACTTCAGGATCGGAGTTAAAAAATTTATGCCCATAGAACCTTATTTTAGTATTGACAGTATCATCACCTATAAGAGTAATGATAGCTTCATCTTTCATTCTATTAGAATTAGCATTTTTAAAGGCAGTCAAACGTAGTAGAGGATATTTGCTTTTTTTATCTTTTTTGTAATAAGGAGTATTATCTTCACCAGAAGAAATAGCATTATAAGCAACAGACCTATGAGAATTCAGAGCCTTGTATGCTGATGATTGCATTTTCCCTGTTATTGATTTATATTTTTTATCTGCGTTGTACATTGCTTATAAAGAATATATTATTATTTAAAAATTAGAACTTTGTTAAAAACTAACATAGTAAATAACTATTATAATAGTATTACTAAATAAATTATTAAAACTATTTTACTAATTACATGAAATTTTAGTGTTAATCGTTAAAATACAGCCTGTTGTTATTTCAAACTCTCCATTTATCTCAAAATTTTCGCAATTAATAAACATCCCTTTATTATCATTAACCAATATGCTATTACCTGAAGGAATCGTAACATTACTTGCCACATAAGCCATATTATCAGAAAAGCTTGTTATATTAATAGTGTTATTAGTGAAATAGCAAATTTTATATCTAAACATCTCATTTTCTATTGTCCAATGCTGCCTACCTAATTGCAATGGAGTAATTGCATCTTCACCTGTATAATCCATTTGATTATTAGTGCATTGCTCGCCACCTCCCCATCCACAACAAGGATCAAATCCAAATTGTGTTATAATAGTATTTCTTGATGGTGTATCTGTACAATAATCTTCATTATTATAACAAATACCTCCATTTGTTAGCATTGTATGAAACAAACTAAGATTATGCCCGATTTCATGATTTATTGTTCCTGCTCTAACCCACAATTGTCCTTCAGGGTCAAGCAAATAACCTTCCCAAAAATATTTCATTACCATATATCTATTACCTGTCATATTTGCATAACCACCACCAATTCCATTGTCAGAGTGATTTAAAAAAATATTAATAGTTTCACTTGCATTTACACTATATTCTGTTGGTACTGAAGATGAAAACGTATAATAATCATTGTCTTCATTAAAATAGATTCCATTTATAACATATCTATATTGACGAGAAAGCACATCAGTAGAATTACCCGGCGGCATCTTCATTTGTGTATTCATTGAAAGTCTATAATTCGCTTTATCAATTAAATCAAAAGCATAGTCATAACCAGTATAATTTGAATTGCCATTTCCATCATCAGAATTTGTAAAATTTCCAGGATAACCTTCAGTCCCTGGCTCTTTTAAAATAAAATGTATATTTACACGTAAGTATTTAATAGGTGTATTAGCATCTGGTATATATTGGGCAGCATCAGGTATATCACCAGAACTTTTAAAACTCATAACAGAGCATTCAAATTGACTAAATACATTATTTATGATTTGCAAATAGCAGGCTAATATTAATATTAACAGTTTTGTTTTCATAATTTTATTCTTTTATAAATTTTATATATTTTTTTGAATTATCTTTATAATTTGCTATAATAAAATAAATTCCGCTTATATAGAGTTTTAAATCTATTTTTGTAATTTCACTCTTTAATTGAAATCTTTCAACCAATTTTCCAAGAGAATTAAATATTTCAATATTATTCAAAGCAGAAGTTGTTTTGACTATTAAATAATCAGAAGCTGGATTAGGAAATATTTCCATATTATATTTATCAATTTTAGTATATATTGCTAGCGACCCATCAATAATAGTATCGCAAGGATAACCTGAAAAATGATCCATCCAATAATTTCCTTTATACGATATTTTATTATCATCATAACACCTCAATCCTAACCAGACAAATTGATCGCCAGTTTGGCAATCAGGCTGAAAAAGAAAATTATTTTGTTTAAAACCATAAAAATCATTCCCGATTTTTTCAATAATTAGATAAGTTACCGTCTCAGCAGAGCCTCCGAATTCTTCTTTTACATAATAGGTACAACTTATATATTGAATCCTTAAGTCGTTACCATTATTAACCATTGACTTTATTGAATCTACAATAAATGGCGAAATTGAATCGCAGGCATAATTATTAATTTTTAACTGAAGAGTATCTCCTGCTTTGAGGGTAAAATCATACATTAAATTAAACATACTGTCCTTATAATAAAATACTTTTGAATCTTCTTCACACACTATTAGTGTTCCTTCAAAAATTAATTTACCAGTATATTCTATAGTTTCAATATTAATTAATTTCGATAGTTTTTCAGCAATAATAGTATCTTTTACGACTGTATATTTAGTATAACCATTAGCTGGAAAATTTACCATCGATTGGTAATTAAAATACCAGGTAGCACCTATAGGATACCAGGTTTGCGACTTAATCGTTATTGGTATAATTATTAAAAATAATAAAATCTTATAGTTCATATATTTATTCATAGTTCATATATTTATTCGGTTAAAATCATTTTCTTAGTATCAATTTCCTTCCCGTCTGTAATCTGTGAATATATCAAATCTGGAGACATCAGTGTAGCTTAATTAATAAGCAGTTTTTTTGTATATACTTTGCTTTTATCCTGTAATCACAGTATTCACCATTACAAGAGGAATATCCATATATAGTTAAATTATAATCAGCAATAGGAAGAACATTTAAGGCTATTGTATCAAAATAATAATCAATTGTATAAATATTAGAAAAAGAAAAGCAAAATGAAATTTTTATTTAATTAGAATCTATATCCAAAGTATGAGCTAATATTTTATATCCGCACAGTGTTGAAAC
>JAGODS010000372.1 GCA_017998135.1 Bacteroidales bacterium | reverse complement strand
ATATTAAACTGCCTAAATTAAGAAAAATAATCATTGCTCTCCTCTCTAATACTTCCTTTTAATAATCAATGAAACCATTATCAATACTGCTCCGGTTATGAATAATGAAATATACATTAACATCTGAAAGGGACCTCCCCCAAAGCTGCTAAACGGGAAAGGTCCGTTGATTATCCATATGTATCTTTCATAGTCTCCATGTATGAACCAATACAGAATCATCGGGCTGATAACAGCAATAACACCAATGCTCATAATAAAATTTGATAAAATAATTAAAATTCTTTTCATGAAAACCGCCTGCTAAGACTAACTGTGGATTAAAACATCAAATCTATCAATTCTATACTCAAAGGTGAAAACATGAGTAGAGAAAATACTGTTTTTATTTATATTCCCATCTACTCATATTTTCTTCCAATAAACTCTTGTTTCTTTCAATTGATAGGTTGTAGCTTTGCCAGTTATTTCCCATCTGAGCATAATACACGCTCATTTCTTTCAGGTGATTAATTGTTTTAATTCTTGTCACATACTGAACATTGCTGTCAGTAAGACGCATTATCTGAGGCAGGGCGTCCGGTGACAAAGTCATTAAATAATCAATATCAATATCTTCTGCCTGGCCGCTTAAATACATGTCAACATTTCTTTTTGCAATCAGCTCATCAATTTTCACAAGGTTCAGTGTCAGATAAAATGCAAGAAAAACAGCAGCGTATACAGTTAATATATTAAAGTTGTGCCTTGCAATATATACTAATGTCGCCAGTAAACCTATCATTTCAAATACTAAGAATATATAAACCATAACTCTTAATCTTGTAAAACCGTAAGCACTGTCGTAAAGGGACATTCTGTAGTAAGAAGATATGAGTAATATCCCTGTTATCACACAAAGATAAACGAGCATAAGCTTAGTAAATAAAGCCCACTTATTTTTGTCTTCGTATATTTTGTCCTTTAACAGGTATGTAGTTAATAAAATTAAAGCAATATTTAAAACGCTTAAGAACACTAATTCAAAAAAACCTCGTCTTGCATATTCAGAATAATTAAGGCCATTAGGAAGTGCTCCTCCGGAAAATAAATACTTAAACTGTATTATGATGAAAATTGTATATACAATTAGGATTGAGACTAACAATATATTAAAAACAATTACATCGCCTTTTATATTAGCCCTGTATGTTTTTTCATTAATTATATTAAAAATCTTTTCATCCTTTATAAGAACGGAATATAGATGACCAAATAAATACAATCCTGCAAAGGCTCCAATTACTATTTTATATATACTAATGAATTCAAAAAGCTTTTTGAGCCAATTATTAAATATGATAAAACTGTTGTTAAAAACCATGTCTGCATTGGACAACATCATTACAAGAAATATTACCGAAGGAAGGGATATGGCAATTCCTAAAGCTATTCTTACCGTAAGAATGTTCTTATCTTTATTTTTTGACCTTTCACCTATCCACTTGAAGGGAATTATAAAATTAATAATAGGTACGAAAAGATTCACTATAGTTTTTAAAATACTGTATATGCTTAATTTCAGCATATTCAGCCTATTGCCTAAAAGCAGAAACATCAGACTGTACAGAAACACTATAACCAGGAAATTTACAGGCATAAACATATAATTTGCACTTATGAAATTATTTAAGGATATTATGAAAATAGGAATCAGTATTAATAATCCTTTGATGTTGGTTGTTTCCTCCATATTTTTTAAAATATAAAATAAAACAACCCCTTGTATTACAAAGAATATGGGAACACTTATTCTCGGATTATCTGTGAGTATCAAGTATATAAAAGTTAAAGCAGAAATAATTCCGTAAAGTGATAATTTTGTTTTAATTTTACTGTCCATTCTCTTCCTCCACATATTCTATAATATCCCCGGGCTGACAATCAAGGGCTCTGCAAATTTCATCCAGGGTTGAAAGGCGGATTGCTTTTGCCTTGTTGTTTTTAAGTATTGAAAGATTGGCAGGAGTTATATTTATTTTTTCAGCCAGTTCCATAAGACCGATTTTTCTTTTAGCCATCATAACATCAAGCTGTATAATTATAGCCATCTAATCCCTCCTAAACCGTTAAATCATTCTCGTCTTTATAATAAATTGACTGCTTGAACAAATCCTTCAGAGTTAAGCATAACAAACATGCAACAACAAATATGATTATTATGATAATTGTTGAAATTGTAGGCATAACTATCATTTTAACAAAATATATAAATGCAATCACCAAACATGCAACAGCAATTTTTCTTAAAGATGACACATTTGCGTGTATAAATGGATTGCCTTGCAGCAAGGTCTTAAAAATAACTTTAAGCTGCCATAAAATATAAACGCATGATATGCCGGAAGCCATTAGAATTGCTTTTACAAAAAGTGCACCTTCTTCAACTATCCCAAAATAGCGAAACAACCAGGATGATGAAAAAGGAACCAGCATACAACAGATAATTGCCGTAATAAACAAAATATCGATGGAAATTTTAGTCATATAATGAACAATGCTTTTTTGATACATAGAATCCTCCTGAATGTAAATGTAACTTAATTATAACAGGTTATTTTCGTATGTCAATATATTTTTATTGTTTTTCGATAATTTATTATCGTATCTTGTTAATCCTGTACTTATTTTATGTGTTTACTAATTCGTCTTTGATAGATGTTTAAAAAGATTTGCAGTAAATAAAAGCTGAAAAATCGGTATATAAAAATATCAGCGCCGATACTGTACAT
>JAGODS010000371.1 GCA_017998135.1 Bacteroidales bacterium | reverse complement strand
GGTACATACAGAAAGATATACAGGAAATCAAGAATGAAAGAATTGAGCCAGACTTTTATAATTACGCTTATCGGCGTATTAATAATCTTTTTTATTTTGATTCTTGACGATACTGTCATTAATTACAGATATTATTATAAATCCTTTATAAGCCTTTTTATACTTCATTTCTCTATAACGTTTATATTAAGGTTTCTTATAACTTCTCAAACAGCCCACAAAATACACAGCGGCAAAATAGGCTTCAATACGCTGATTGTCGGCAGCGAAGCTAAAGCAACCAATATATACAAGGAAATTATAAACCAGACTAAAGCCCCAGGCAATAAATTTATAGGTTATGTAAATGGGATGGACAAAGAGAAACATCTACTGTCAAATTACTTGCCCTACTTAGGAAATTACACCGAATTAAAAGAAATTATAAAGCATGAAAACGTAGAAGAAGTCATTATAGCTCTTGAAAATGCAGAATCTAAAACTATTGAAAATATAGTAATAGAACTTGAAGAAACCGAAGTCCTCATTAAGATATTGCCGGATATACAAGATATTATTAAAGGGAATATAAAAGCAGGCGCTGTTTTTCAGCCTCCCCTTGTTCAGATTTCGCAGGATTTGCTGCCTTACTGGCAACAGGTAGTCAAACGTTTAATAGATATTACTGTATCTATAATTTGCCTTATCATTTTATCGCCTGCCTATCTTATCACTGCATTAATAATAAAATACAGCTCCAAAGGACCTGTATTCTATAGCCACGAGCGAATAGGACTTCGCGGCAAAGCTTTCAAAATGCACAAGTTCAGGTCTATGTTTATTGATGCCGAAAAGAACGGTCCTCAATTATCAAGCAAAAATGATAAACGTATTACCCCTTTCGGCAGATTTATGCGGAAAGTCAGATTAGACGAAATACCCCAGTTTTATAATGTTCTTAAAGGAGATATGTCTCTGGTAGGTCCGCGACCTGAAAGACAGTATTATATAAACCAGATTATGCAACAAGCGCCCTATTACAGATTATTACTTAAAGTAAAACCTGGCATTACATCCTGGGGACAGGTTAAGTTCGGTTATGCGGAGAATGTAGAACAAATGCTTGAACGTCTTAAATATGAAATACTATATATAGAAAATATGTCATTAGCTTTAGATTTTAAAATACTTATTTATACTCTACTGATAATAATACAAGGCAGAGGTAAATAAGTCAATTTCTATTATTAAATTATTTTTTTATCTGTAAATTAAAAAAAACAGATATATTTGCAGCCCGAAAAATTAAAATAAATAACATTATATAAAGCAATGAAAAGGACCTATCAGCCATCAAGAAGGAAAAGAGCGAATAAACACGGCTTCAGAACCAGGATGTCAAACGCTAATGGTAGAAGAGTTTTAGCTGCTCGCAGAGCTAAAGGAAGAAAAAAACTTACTGTTTCAGACGAAATAATTGATAAATGGTAGCTTAACCTATTTTTCCCCTTTTCGTTTATCTGACTACTCATAATTTTCCTATTACAAGTCTTTTTTTACTTATTTACTTCTTGTAAATTTGTATTATCTTATTAGCCTGTATTATTTTTCAAATGTTTATGCGCAATTATAAATCTATTTAAAGGTGCTTATGAGATCGCTTCGCTTAGTTCACCTTTGTTAAATATGAAACATTTTTAATAATAAAATCTAAAATACTGCAATTTTTTTATTTATAACATCGCCATTAGCCAATATGCAACGGGCTATATAAATACCATGTTTTATATTATTTAGAAGCGGGTTTGTATTACTATCTAAGTTTGTCCATTCTTTTAATATTGTCCCTGTAAGAGTTATTAATTCAACTGATTTTAAATTTTCACTATTATGTATCTCAAGCAGCCCTGTTTGAGAATTATAAAAAACACAGGGGTTAATGCTCTCTTTCATTTTTTCGTCAATACCAACACCCGCATTTATTGTCTTTAATATTATTTCTCCATTATTTCCTACTATATAACCTGTTAATGAATCGGGAAAATATATTGAATTCAAATCAAAAGAAACCCCTGTAGTTTGCTTCACCCATTTTGCACCGCCATTGGTTGTCTTTTGCATTATTCCTCCTATAGATATAATATACCCTGTATTAGCGCTTGTAAAAAATACATCTTTTAAGCGAGTTTTATTTGTGGTAGGAGTTTGCCATTCCCAACTTATTCCTCCATCAGTAGTTTTAGTAATAATATCTGGACTTTCCCACTGCGACTTACTCACGTAACCAACAACATAACCAGTATTCGCATCTGTAAAATATAAAGAATTTAAATGATAAGGACTTTCATCACGATGCATCAGGGCTATCCAGCTATCCCCCCCATCTATAGTTTTTAGGACGCTTCCTTCACCAGACACATAACCAGTATCTGCATTTATAAAAGAACCGGAATATAATTTACAATTAAGTCCCGGAGATTTATCAAGCCAGGTCGCACCGCCATCTATTGTTTTGAGAATTGTTTTACCTCCTATTACATAACCGGTATTTTCATTTACAAAAAGTATTTCATAGAAACATTGATAGGTTTCGGAATATATAGTAGTCCAGTTTAGCCCTCCGTCTGTTGTTTTTATAATACTATTTTTTGAATTACAGCAGGTAGCAAATCCAGTATCTTTATTAACAAAATATGAATCCGTTAAATACAAATCATGAAAAGGAAAAATCTTTTTTTCCCAGCTCTCTCCTTCATTAACTAAAAAAAAGCCTCCTTCAGTTACTGAATTTC
>JAGODS010000370.1 GCA_017998135.1 Bacteroidales bacterium | reverse complement strand
GCCTTATAAATATGGCTGCATATTAACTAAATATATCCTTTAATTATTTTAGTTTATAATAAACAGCTTTTGCATCTCCTGATTTTACAATAAGTTCATCTTCGATCAGTGAATTAAGGATTTTTAGTGCATTAGATTTTGAACAATCGAGATATGTTTCTATATCTTTTCTTATTATTTTATCTTTTTTTCTAAAAAGCACAACAACCTTATCTTTGTCAGATATTTCGTATTCTAATTCTTTTATAATTTTTGGAAGGATTACTGCAAAGGATGCATTTGCAGGATTGAAGCTTGGCTGTATTGATTGACTTTTATAAGATTCAACAATACGCTGAATTCCTGTTCCATAGCTTTCGATAAGATTTAATCTATAGAAAATATTAGCAATAATAGTGTTTCTTGACTGAGAAATTCCGTTTTTGATATCCTCAACGGTAATGCCTTTTACAAGTCCGCCAAGTGATACAAATTCAATTCTATTATCAAAAATATTAACTATAATACTGCCAGAATAGTCATAATCTCTGTGAACAATAGCATTTATAAGTGCTTCGCGTAATGCAAATTCAGGATAATCAGGATTTTCAATTCGCTTTAGACCATCAAAGCTAGAGTTAAGATTATTGCTAAGACTTATATATTCATATGCTTCGTTCATCTGCTTTAAAATAGAACCGTAATATTCCTTACGCATTTTAAAATTTGTTTTTCCAATGCCATCATAAATAGCACATTTTATGCTGTGTTCGCATTGGTCGGATAAAAGAAGTGCAGCGTTTGTATAATAGCCATCCGTATCAATAAGTCCGAGTGTTCGTTTCTGCTGTTCACCAAATAAAACACCGCTTTCAGAAAAAAATTTTTCAGCATAACTGAAAGTAAGTTCTTGATTTATGCAACGTGATTTATCAAACGCAACACCACCGCTTTCTCTAAGCATTTCTCTTATCATCTCGTCTGTTGCGGGAACTGATGAGATTCCATGTCTAACAAATACACCTGTAGACTTTAAACCTTTATCATTTAAGTGATAAGGACGCTTTGTTCCCCTGAGAATAGTTACACGAATTATAGATAAATTTTTTTCTTTGATTTCTTCAATATTGGTGTATGCGGTAAGGTCAGGCTTTATGCCATCACGAATCATATTCCCTATAGATTCCATTGTTTTTTCTATATTCTCTACACCAATAACCCTTCCGTTATCTTCGACTCCTATATATATTTCGCCACCATCACAGTTGGCAAAAGCGATAATTTCTTTCTTAAAATCTGTATTCAGCTCTCTTTTAAGTTCAGTAGTGAAGGATTCTTTAAAAGTCATATTTGTTCCCCTTTGCTATATTTATCATTTATATTAATAATTATAGCATATTTAAATTTACTTATCAAGCAATAAATCATAATTTATTCGCTTTTATCGATTTTATCGCACACAAAAAGCGAATAAAAAGCGATTAATGAACGATAAAAAATATTAGTAGTTAATTAAAGGTAAAACTTGGGGTTGCGAGGGGTTTTGACTCTGCGGAGTCGACCGGGCTTTCCGGTCGCCCTGGACCTTCGGTAAAATATCTCTGCCTTATACATATAGCTGAATAGTAACATCTAATCAAGTATTTTAGAATATTAGTAGTATTAGAGGCATTATGTAATTGTATTAGTCAAATATGCTTCTAAAATATATTGAGGATTTTCATAATAAAAACTGCTGTTATAATCATCAATCTTTTCTGAAACAAAAGATTTATAAGCAGAAAACAGTGCATCTATTATATCTATATTTTTCTCTTTAGCAATCCCAATAATCAATCGCTTATATACTTTTCCTATATCCCAATAAGAAGGAACTGCATATCTTGCAAGAGAGACATTATCAAAATCACCATCCTGAAGACAAGATTCTGAGATAAAGTCATCGCTGACACGTTCAATATTATCGCTGTGATAGATGTCAGCCAGCTCATAAATTTTGGCGATTTGATATTTACCAAGTGTTTCTACTACGGTAATGCGATGATTTTTTGTTTTTCTTGCAATATATTCTATTAAACTGCAAGTGAAAAACAGATCATTATCTTTTTTATCTTCACGACCGTTCATTTTAAAACCTCCTCACAGGAATGAAATTCAAGACATTCTAAAGAGCGTTCAGTACAGAAATTTATTTGATGTGTTGGATATTTAAATTTTGCCATAATCCAAAATTGTTCTCGTGTTAAAATTCCATCAATGTAATCTGAAATAAAATTGTAAATCTGATCATTTGCCATTGCTCCTATTACAACATCATAATTATGTGGTTTGCCATGACGACAGCTTATAATAAAATCAAGCCATTCTTCAGACATTGTCTTAAACTCAAGAATACTAAGAGATTCTTTTATTCGAACTGTATAAGAACTAACCATAGGTTTATTATAGCGTCTTGCCCAACGTTCAGCCTGTTCCCTGATTACAGTGCAATAAAAACCTGTACCAAAATCCTTTGTATTTCTTCCAACTACAATTTCAGGTTTTCTGATTTCTGCATATCCACCGTGATATACTATCATTTTTCCCATTGAATTTTTCCTCCTTAAAACAAACCCATACAAAAGCTTTTTAAAATGAAACCCCTACTGATATAATGATCCGTAGGGGTTATATACTAAAATGAATTTAAAGAATTGATAAAACCTTTAAAAATTGATTGGATTTTATTGCTATTCAGACATTAAAGGTAAAGGTTTCGTTTGGCAAGGGTTTCGACTCTGCGGAGTCGACCGGGCTT
>JAGODS010000369.1 GCA_017998135.1 Bacteroidales bacterium | reverse complement strand
GCTTGCCTTCAAGTTCAAATATTCTCGGTAAACTAAATTTCAAAAGAATGCGTTATCCTGTCCATATTATTATTAGCGCTATTTCAATGTTCAACCTTGGTAAAAATTCTTTTAGAAATATTTCTTTAATATTTAAAACACTTTTCAACGTTAATGTTTCTCACACTGCTATCAGCAAATGGTGTAAAAACTTTGCGCCTGTTTTTCAAAGTATTGGTTTAAAACTGGTTCCAACTCTTAATTTTAATTCCGATGAGTGGCATGCTGATGAAACTGTAGTCAAAATCAATGGTGTTAAGCATTACATCTGGTTTATCATTGATTCTGAAACTCGTTTTGTTTTAGGTTTTCATCTTTCGCCTTACCGCAACTCACCACAGGCTTTTTCATTACTTAATTCTGTTAAAGAGCTTGGTTTACCCAAATCCATTGTTTCTGACCGTTATTCTGCTTACAAGATTCCAGTTAAATCTATTTTTCAAAATGTTAAACACATTCGAGTCGAATCTTTTAAAGCTGATATTTCAAACAATCTCATAGAATCTTTTAATCACCAGTTTAAAGCGTGGTACAAAACTAAACAAGGCTTTAATTCATTTCATTCGGCTAACAATCTTATTACTACTTTTATTTTTTTCTTTAACTTTGTCAGACCTCATTCTGCTTTAAACCATTTTACCCCAGCCCAAGTTGCTGGTCTTAATCTTTCTAAAAAACAAAAGAAAGAGTATTTAGTTGTGAGGTGACGATATTCTATGATTTTTTTCTTTATTCTTTCATGTTTAGTTTACAGAGCCGTTTTATGTTTTTATTTTACTAAAATTATTCCTTGTTTGTCAATAGAAAGAAATAAATAGTCATGACTACCTATTAATTATTCAAGATTGATAGCCTTTTTAACAAATAAACTTGCTTCAAATAATACAACCTTTTTAGCCGATCTTAAGACCGGTTTTCCTGTGACTGGGTGTTTTATTGTTCTGGCTTTTTGAAGTTTTGTTTTAAATACACCAAAGCGACGCAACTCAACTGTATCGCTTTTTATTAAGCTTGATACAATTTCATCAAGGCACGTTTGAAGTATGGCTGTTGCCTGCCGCGTGGAAAGGTTATATTGTTTGGATATGGTTTTTATGATGTCAGATTTTATCATGGTTCACACTCTAATGCGTATTAAGCCAGGTTTGAATCATAGATGATATATTGGCGGTATCTTTTGCGTTAAGTTTTTCGAGCTGCTTAAAAAGGGTTGAAATGTCGGCGGCTGAACCGGATATGTTTGATAAGGCTGATTTAATATCTGCGGGCATTATAGTTGAGCGTCCTGCGGCTTTCGCCTGCTTTTCTGACTCTTTAGTTATTGAAGCGGCAATGACATCAATTTGAGTTTGAAACTCTTTTATTGTGTCGGCGCTGATCCGCAAGTCGGTGTTTGCTTTCATAAAGGTTTCAATGGTGTTAGGTTTGGTTATGCTTTCAGACATCAATTATACCTCGTTTTAAATGGTTATACACTATTTTACGTAATTAGGAATTAAGGCATATTTAGGCTAATTAGGGCAAATTTTAGCCTTTTAATTCGTTATATTTTAACCGAATTGGCGGATATTGTCAATTATAAATAAAGCTTCGTTATATAAGTATCGATTAAATCGGCACTTACATAACGAAGACAGGTCACTTTTACTGTTTTATATGGGGTTACGATTGCTTATATGTTTAGATTATGTTTGTTATAATGTAAATTTAATGAATAAACTTATTGTGATAGATTTTTGACGATATAGCAAATTTAAAATATTATTTATTACAATTTGATTTTTGTAATTACTTATGTTATAACATAAAATTATGAAATGTAGCTGCGGTGGAACTTATGAAGAAAAAATTCAAGATTTACAAGGAATTAGCTGTAACGTTTTAATTTGTAATTCTTGCAATGAAATAGTTTTTACTCTTGAGCAATCCAGAACTTATAATCAGTTAAAGCAAAATAAAGATGAAGTTTAAATATAATTACCGCATAAAACTGGGGTGTTAATGATTTGCTTGACATTTTTTAATTTTTATATTATGCTGTATTTATACAGCATACTTCAAAAACAAGGTAGAGTTAAAGGAATTTTATGATTAATAAAAAGATTTTAGATAAAACTAAATTAATAATAAATTTCTTTAATAATAGCAAACCCGATGTTTTTACTAAAAATAGCCTTCATTCTATTCTGATTGATAATCGATTAAGGTGGAATATAGGCGGAAATTTAAGTATAAATGACTTTTTGTTTTTTTTGAAACAGGAATGTAATCTTCAAGAAATAGTACTTAAACTTCCCGACCGTAATATTAACAGATATGTTTTTAAAAGTGATGTATCGCCTTATAAAATAGCTTGCTCTATACATCCGGCCGGTTATTTTTCGCATTATTCCGCAATGTTTTTAAACGGACTTACCGAGCAAATACCAAAATCAATATATTTTAATGTTGAACAAACTGAAAAAGATAACATTAATGGTTGCAAACTAACACAGAAGCAAATTGATGAGGCGTTTGCCGGAAACATAAGAACTACAAATAAAATTATTGAATATAATGACTACAAAATTTATTTGTTAAGTGGAAAACAAACTGAAAATTTAGGGGTTATATCGCTGGAAGAGAACGAAGCAGAACAAATCCAGGTTGCAGGCATTGAAAGAACTCTTATTGATATAGCAGTAAGGCCGAATTATTCCGGTGGAATTTATGAGGTTTTAAAGGCTTATGAAATGGCTCATAGT
>JAGODS010000041.1 GCA_017998135.1 Bacteroidales bacterium | reverse complement strand
GCTGAATTGAAACGTATTGAACATGAAAAACAACTGAAAATTAAAAAGGAAAAAGAAGAATATGACAGGTTGCCTAAGGAAGTTAAAGAAGCCAGAATGCTTGACGCACTTAATAATTATCTTTGGTCTTATGATTATGGTGAATATTAAACCCTGGCACCTTCTATAGCTGAAGTTGTGCGAAATTTTCGGTGCAAACTTCATTACTTGGATTATTGTTGAAATAACAAGCCTGAAAATAATAAAATTTATTTTGATACCTATAAATTAGCTCTGTCTTTATATATTTGCCAAATTTTTTAACAGAACGGGTTGTTTGATTTTTAAAATTATTAAATAATCTGAGAAAATTTTCTGACAGTTTTTTTTAATGTTATAATTAGATTATATTATGAATATTAAAGACAGGATAAATCTTAACAAATTGCCGCAACATATAGCTATTATTATGGACGGAAACGGCAGGTGGGCAAGACAAAAAGGTAGGGAAAGGATTTTCGGACACGAACAAGGTGTGGCGCCTGTTAAAGCTTGTGCTGAAGCCGCTGCTGAATTGGGTGTTAAGTATCTTACGCTTTATGCTTTTTCTACCGAAAACTGGCTTAGACCTGCTGACGAAGTTAATGCTCTTATGGAATTGCTTGTAAAAACAATAAATAATGAGGTCAAAACACTAAACAATAATAATATTCGTTTACTTGCTATTGGCGATTTAAAAAGTCTGCCTGATAAAACATTTATTGAATTGCAGGAAGCTATTGGAAAAACACAAAATAACAAGCGTATGTCTTTAGTTTTAGCTTTAAGTTATAGCTCGCGATGGGAAATTATTAATGCTACTAAGCTTATTGCTACTAAAGTTAAAAATAATGAATTAGACCCGCTTAAAATTGATGCAGAGCTTTTTGGTTCTTTTCTTACTACAGCAGGTATCCCTGACCCTGAATTACTTATCAGAACCAGCGGTGAACAAAGGCTTAGTAATTTTTTGCTCTGGCAGGCTGCATATTCTGAGTTTTATTTCAGTCCTAAATTATGGCCTGATTTTTCTAAGGAGGATTTTTATGAAGCTATTTTTGATTTTCAAAACAGAGAAAGGCGTTTTGGTATGACAAGCGAACAAATATGATGATGAGAGAATTTTTTGTAATTATTTATTCAATACTGTTATTATTTTCAGTTAATACTTTTGCTCAGGTTAATCTTGGTGAAGATACACAGGTGGATTACAGTTACCCTAAAGTTTATGAACTCGGTGGTATTACTATCGCAGGTTCTCAAAACTTAGATAACAATATTATAATTAGTCTTTCAGGCCTTACTATCGGCGATAATATTGAAATTCCCGGCGATAAAATTACTAAGGCTGTTAATAATCTCTGGAAACAGGGCTTATTTGAAGATGTTAAAATTTATATTACCAGGCTTATCGGAAATACTGTGTTTATTGAAATTTATATTGAAGAAAAACCAAGATTATCTAAATTTGCTTTCAAAGGTATTAAAAAAGCTGAAGCTACTAAACTAAAAGATAAAATTAAACTAACAAAAGGGGATGTCGTTACCGAACATCTTATTATGACTACCTCGAATTCTATTAAAAACTTTTTTAGCGATAAAGGCTATATTAACACTACTGTTAATATTATTCAGAAAGTTGATACCACCAACACTAATAATGTTATTTTAAATATTATTATTGATAAAAAATATAAGGTTAAGATTAATCTTATTAATATTGAAGGTAATTCAGCTCTATCTGATAATAAAATTAAAAGAACCTTAAAAAAAACTAAAGAAAAAAAATTATCCAGAATTTTTACAGCTTCTAAATATGATGAAAAACTCTATAATGAAGATAAACTTAAAGTTATTGCTAAATATAATGAATTGGGGTACAGAGATGCCAAAATTATTAAGGATTCAGTTTATAGGTTTAATGATAAAAGAGTTAATATAGATTTGATTCTATATGAAGGTCCTAAATATTTTTTAAGAAATCTTAGTTGGGTCGGTAATACTAAGTTCTCGGATAATGATTTAAGTACTGTTTTAAAATTAAAAAAAGGCGATATATATAATGAAAAGAAACTTGAGGCTAACCTTTATATGAACCCTGATGGTCAGGATATAAGTTCTTTGTATTTAGATGACGGCTACTTGTTTTTTAATGTTACTCCTGTTGAAGTTAATGTTGAAAATGATTCTATTGATATAGAGTTTAGGATATACGAAGGCAAGCAGGCAAGAATTAAGAGGGTTTACATCACAGGTAATACCAAAACCAATGACCGTGTGGTTTTAAGAGAAATACGTTCCAAACCTGGCGATTTATTTAACAGGTCTGATATTATAAGAAGCCAGAGAGAACTCGCTCAATTAAAGTATTTTAATTCAGAAAAGATTGCTATAAATCCTAAACCTAATGCTTTAGATGGGACTGTTGATATTGAGTATGCGGTTGAAGAAACCTCTTCTGACCAGGTCGAATTATCAGGCGGTTGGGGCGGCGGTAGGATAGTCGGTACTCTTGGCTTGTCTTTTAATAATTTTTCAATGAAAAATATAGCCAAAAAAGATGCCTGGAGACCTTTGCCTTCGGGAGATGGTCAAAAATTAAGTTTAAGAGCTCAATCTAACGGTAGATATTATCAATCTTATAGCGCTTCTTTCACTGAACCCTGGCTTGGCGGTAAAAAACCTAATTCTTTCAGTGTTACATTATATCATTCGGTTCAGACTAATGGCTTGCTTAAAAATGATGAAGACAGGCAGGCTATTTATATTAATGGTGTTTCGCTGGGTCTTGGTAAACGTGTTAAATGGCCTGATGATTTTTTTAGCATCTACCACGAACTTAGTTTCCAACATTATGAACTTGATAATTATTATTCTGTTTTTTCTTTTGGTAATGGCTTTGCTAATAATCTGAGTTATAATGCAGTTGTGGGCAGAAATTCTATTGATGCTCCTATATTCGCCCGCAGCGGCTCTAATATTAGTCTCTCTGTTAAAGCTACTCCGCCTTATTCATTGTTTAACAATATTGATTATAAAACTGCTTCAGATCAACAAAAATATAAATGGTTAGAATATCATAAATGGAACTTTAATACTTCCTGGTTTACTAAGCTGGCTGGCAATCTGGTGTTAAATACCCGTACTAAATTCGGTTTTCTGGGTATGTATAACCGTAATATTGGTATTGCTCCATTTGAAAGATATTATGTTGGCGGAGACGGACTGTCTGGTTATGCTATTGACGGCAGGGAAATTATCGCTTTAAGAGGTTATACCAATTATAGTTTGACACCTCAAAATGCCGCAGGCTATCAAATCGGTGGCTCTATTTTTAATAAATATACTTTTGAATTGAGATATCCTATATCTCTTAATCCTATGGCTACTATCTTTGTGCTTGGTTTTGCTGAAGCCGGTAATGCCTGGTCTAAATTCTCGCAGTTTAATGCTTTTAATATTAAACGCTCTGCAGGTTTCGGGGTTAGGATATTTCTGCCTATGTTTGGCTTACTCGGACTTGATTGGGGCTATGGTTTTGACAAAGTGCCAGGCTCTAATGTGCCAAGCAAAGGACAATTCCATTTCTCTATAGGTCAATCTATTGAATAATTTGAATATATGATGATTTGATATATAAATTCCATAAACTAATTTCTGGAACGAATTTTGATAAATAGAATATTTAATTTAAAAATTAATACAATGAAAAAGACTATTTTTATTATTACTGTTATTGTTGCATTTGCTTTTACAGGCAATGCTCAAAAGTTTGCTTTTGTTGATACTAAATATATTTTGGAAAATATTCCCGAATATAAAGCTGCCCAGGAACAACTTGACGAATTATCTATGAAATGGCAAAAAGAACTGGAAGAAAAGTTTGCTGAAATTGATAAATTGTATAAGGATTTTCAGGCTGAATCTGTCCTGCTGCCTGCTGATATGAAAAAGAAAAAAGAAGATGAAATTGTTAAGAAAGAAAAAGATGCTAAAGATCTACAGAAAAAACGTTTTGGTAAAGACGGCGATCTTTTCAAAAAAAGAGAAGAACTTGTTAAACCTATTCAGGATAGAGTTTATAATGCCGTTGAAACTATCGCTTCTTCTGGTAATTATGGTATTATCTTCGACCAGGCAGGCAGTCTTACTATGCTTTATGTTGATTTAAAACTTGACAAAAGCGATGAAGTGCTTCAAAAAATGGGCGTTGTTCCTACTTCTGACAAACAGAAAGATAAAGATAAAAAAGGAAAAAAATAAATTCTGCCTATCATCCTGTCACCCCTTCGGGGTTTTATTGAATTTATAATTTATAATTCATAATTCATAATTCATAACTCATAACTCATAACTCAAATCGTGTCTTATATAATAGAAGCTACAAACGTAAGCAAACGCTATGCTAATCATTTAGCTCTTGACAGAGTAAATATTAAAGTAAAAGATGGTAGTATTTTCGGGTTGCTTGGTCCTAACGGAGCAGGTAAAACTACTTTTATTAGAATTATTAATAATATCAATGCTCCTGATGAAGGCGAAGTCAGATTTAATAATAAATTATTAAACTCTGAGCATACCTCTTTGATTGGTTATTTGCCCGAAGAAAGAGGCTTATATAAAAAAATGAAAGTAGGGGAGCAGGCGCTTTATTTGTCAAGACTTAAAGGCCTTTCAAGAACCGATGCGCTTAAAAAACTTAAATATTGGTTTGAAAAATTTGAAATCCAAAACTGGTGGAATCGTAAGGTTGAAGAACTTTCTAAAGGTATGCAGCAAAAAGTCCAGTTTATTGTTACAGTTCTTCACGAACCTAAACTTCTTATCTTTGATGAACCTTTTACAGGTTTTGACCCTATCAATGTTAATATTCTTAAAGATGAAATTTTCAGACTTAAAGAAAAAGGCTCTACTGTTATTTTTTCAACTCATAATATGGCTTCTGTTGAAGAGCTTTGCGACGAGATTGCATTAATCAATAAATCACGCAAAATCCTTGACGGTAATGTGAAGGAGATTAAGCAAACTTATAAATCCAATATTTATGAAATTCTGATTGATAAGCCTTCATTGGATATTGAAGCTATTTTTAATGGAAATTTTAAAATTATTGATAAAGAAGACCGTGATAATTTATTAAATTTAAAGGTTAAAATATTGGATAATCCGCCAAATACTCTTTTACAACTTTTGCTTCCCCATACTCAAATTCATTCATTTATTGAAATATTGCCAACTATGAATGATATTTTTATTAATAAAGTTGAACTGGATAATTAATTAATGTGCCAATTTGCCAATTTGAAAATGTACTAACTCATAATTCATAACTCATAACTCATAATTCATAATTCATAATTCATAATTCATAACTCATAACTCCTTACTTTTACGTATGAATAAAATTTTATTGATAATAAATCGTGAATACCTCTCAAGTGTTAAAAAGAAATCCTTTGTTATAATGACTATTTTGGGACCTATACTGATGGCTGCAATTTTTGTTTTGCCCGTTTATATCGGTCAACTCTCTGATGAAAATAAAACTATCGCTGTCGTTGACGAATCGGAGCTTTTTTACAAAAGATTGCCTGACGGAGATAATCTGAAATTCGTTTATTTGAATGAGAATATTGCTTCAGCTAAAGCAGGTCTGGATAAAAGCGCTTACTACGCTATACTGCATATCCCTTTTGATACGTTAAACCCTGTTATTCCTTCTTCATTTATACTTATTTCGCCTAAACAGCCGGGTATGATGATTAAATCATACATTGAAAATGCTTTGAAAAAAGATATTGAAGAAATAAAACTTAAAAAATCGGGTATTGATGAAAAAACTCTTAAATCTATTGATACTGAAGTTAATCTGACTACTGTCAAATTAAAAGAAACTGGTGATGAAGAGAAAAGTTATTCCGAGATTAGTTCTATTATAGGCTTGTTTGCTGGTATTATGATTTATTTCTTCATCTTCTTATACGGCGCCCTGGTAATGCGAGGTGTTATTGAAGAAAAAACTAATCGTATTGTGGAAGTAATTATTTCTTCTGTTAAACCTTTCCAATTAATGATGGGTAAAATAATCGGTGTCGCTATGGTCGGTTTAACTCAATTTTTATTATGGATTATTCTTACGCTCAGCATTATTACAACTGTTAAAACAGCCTTTCCCGATATATTCAAACAAGACAAAACTAATCAACTAATAACTGCTAATTCCAAAATGCCTGTTGAATCTAATTTATCAGTACAAAAGGCTGCTAACGATGATATTGAAATTAACTCTGTTTTAGAATCTGTAAAATCAGTTAATTATACAGTTATGATTTTAGCTTTCCTTTTCTATTTTCTTGGCGGTTACTTGCTTTATGCTGCCTTATTCGCTGCTATTGGGGCGGCTGTTGATAACGAAACCGATTCGCAGCAATTTACGTTGCCAATCACTATACCGCTTATCTTTGCTATAGTTATGATGCAATTTATAATTAATAACCCTGAAGGACCTGTTTCATTCTGGCTATCTATGATACCGCTCACTTCCCCCGTTATTATGATGATTAGAATACCTTTTGGCGTTCCTTACTGGGAAGTTTTATTATCCGGTTTTATTTTAATTATTAGCTTTATTGCCGCTACCTGGCTGGCTGCTAAAATATATAAAACAGGTATCTTAATGTATGGTAAAAATGTTAATTACAGAGAACTTTGGAAATGGTTGAAATATAGCAGATAACTTAAAAGTATTTATTTTTTTATTATTAGCTCCTTGCCAAATTTGCTCATTAGATTTCAGCGCATAAATTAATACAATCTATAATCTTAGATAGATTTGGAATGTTTAATGAATAGAAAATTTCTTTGCCCTCTCTGCTTGTTTTCAGAACGCCACTATTTCTTAATAAACTTAAATGATGCGATGCAGCAGCTTGTTCTATTTTTAACCTTGTATAAATTTCTGTTACATTCAATTTATCATCATCAATAAGCATTTTAATAATAGCTATCCTCAAAGGATGTGTAACAGATTTTATTTTTTTTGATGCTTTGTCCAGCTTAATTAAATCAAATATAGGCTTATTCATAATTTTTAGTGTTAAAAATTTTTTACAAATATATATATATTTATATTATTAGGACAAAAAAATGTAAAAAATTGATATATGTCAAAATATTTCAGTTATTCAGATTAAACTGATTAATTGATAAAACTCAGTTAGTCAAAGCGTCCACGCTTCGTTCTGTTTAATACCGCTGATTTCTCAGGTACTTTCATTTTTTATTTAAAATTTCACTTTAATCCATTTACCATAACTGCTATACTTTAAAATAAGTTTTTCAACCAGACTATAATTCATATCTTCTCTATAATTAAAAATATCAATCCAGACTGTATCATAAATCTTACCTGTTGGCGTTTTCCAGTCCAAAGCATCAGCTTCTATTATTTTAACCTTATCCGAAACATAAGTCCCGGCGACCAATCTGATTACATCAGCTTCCTTCTCTATAACTGTTATATCATTAACATCAGACTTATCCCTTATTAATGAAATATCGCAACCCAAGCCCAAACCCAGCAGCAAAACGCTACCCCTTGCATTATTCCATAAATCCTTTAACAAATCTATATCAGCAGGAGTAGAACTCATAACCAACCTGTCGCCACTAAACAAAAACTTAAACTCCCTTGCTTCACATTCGCTCTCCTCTCCAAAACTCCTCGCACTTCAACTCCCAGCAACTCCATCCGGCACATTACATAAAATATAATTAATAAATTCTTTTAAATAAATATATCCTTACGGAATAGGGTTTTTTAATTAAAAAGATCAGTTATTTTTAATAAATAGATTGGTAAGGGTGAATTTGTTGGTATCAAAGAGGCCTTTGTCGCTTAGTTTTAATTCAGGTATTACCAGCAGCGCCATAAAAGAAAGGGTCATTAACGGGGCTTTAAGTTTGGAGCCTGCTTCTTTAGCTTTTTGTTCAATCGCTTTATATTTTTCAGCAACCAAATAAGCATTATCTGTTGACATAATGCCTCCTACTTTTAGCGGGAGTATTAGTTGTGTAGAATTATCTATATATGCTATTCCGCCCTTGTTTTCAATTAAGAGATTTATAACTTTGATAAGGTCTGAATCAGAAGCGCCGACAGCAATAATATTATGACTATCGTGGGCAACGGCAGAGGCAATGGCTCCTTGTTTAATTCCGAAATTTTTAATAAAGGCTATTGCAGGTTTGGCGGGTTTATATCTGTTTAGTACAATAATTTTTAAAATGTCGTTTTGAATGTCGCTAATAACTTTATTGTCAGTTATTAGCGCTTTAACCTGAAGAGCTTTTGTAATCAATTGTCCTTCAATAACCTCAATACAATTAATTATTTGGCTTTCTGCCTTTATTTCTATATCATTAAGTTTTATTTTTTTGCAATTAAAATTATTAGGTATTTCGTTTATGGAGGTTTGTATCAGGCTTTTACCTTTATCTGCAACTAATTCGCCATTAATATATGTAGAGAGTATGTTAAAATTTTTGAGATTATCAATAATAATTAAATCAGCGCTATCGCCTTCCTGTAATAAGCCTGTATCTAAGCCGTAATGTCTGACAGGATTAAGTGTGCAGGCACGTAATATGTTAAATAAATCAAGATTTTTGTCCAAAGCTTTTTTTATCAGAAGATTTATATGCCCTTTAATAAGATCGTCTGGATGTTTGTCGTCAGAGCAAAGCATAACATTATCAGGATATTTATCAATAAGCGGAAAGAGAGAATCAAAGTTTTTTGCAGCGCTGCCTTCACGAATAAGTATTTTCATACCTTTTAATATTTTTTCTTCAGCTTCATTATAATCGAAGCACTCGTGGTCGGTAGTTATTCCTGAATTTATATATATATCAGCGTTTTCGCCGATTAAACCCGGGGCGTGTCCATCAACAGGTTTATTATATTTTTTGGCAAGAGCAAGTTTTGCTATGATTTCTTTATCCTTAAATATTACACCTGGAAAATTCATCATTTCGGATAAATAAAGGATATCATCCATTTTCAATAATTTCTCAATTTCTTCAGCAGTTATTGAATAACCAGAAGTTTCAAAGGTTGTAGCAGGTACACAGGAAGGGGCGCCGAAATAAAACTTAAATGGAACTGATTTTCCGTTATTTATCATAAATAAAACTCCGTTTGTACCTAAAACATTGGCTATTTCGTGAGGGTCGGAAATTGTTGCGACGGTGCCGTGCAGAGCAGCTACTTTAGCAAATTCGGAAGGGAGCAGCATTGAGCTTTCAATATGTATATGCGCATCTATTAAACCTGGTAATATATATGTGTTGTCGTTTACTTCTTTTTCTGTAATTTTTGATATTTTGTTATTAACGATTATTATTTCGCCTTTAAAAATTTTTTTGTTAATAATATCAATTATATTCCCTGAAATTATTGTTGTTTTGTTGTTCATCTTTTTTATAAATAAAAATACAAAGATACAACATTTATTAAAAATTTATATTTTTGTAAAAAATCTGAAATTCATTTCCCGCTTATTTCGGGAAGGTATCAATTTGTTTTTTTAATCAATAAATATTATGAAAATAGAAATAGAAAATGTATCGGATTATTTGTCAATGCAGGAAATAATCTGCTCAAAAAATAAAATTTGTAAAAGTTATAAATCATTAATAAAAAAGACGGGTGTCGGCGCAGATTTTACAGGCTGGCTGGAGTTACCTCTAAATATCAATAAAAAGGAGTTAGCTGATATACATAAGACAGCAAGGCAGATAAGAAATATTTCAGATATCTTTGTAGTAGTCGGTATTGGCGGTTCTTATCTTGGTTCCAGGGCTGTTATTGAAGCTTTAAGTCATCATTTTCAGTTCTTAATGCCGCAGGCGGGCGGAAGGACAAAAGTATTATATGCAGGAAATAATATAAGCGGTACTTATCTTGCCGACCTTACAGATGTATTGAATAAGTATGATTATTCAATGGCTGTAATTTCAAAATCAGGAACAACTCTTGAGCCTGCAATAGCTTTCAGGGTGCTTAAAACGCATATAGAAAATCATTATAAACATGAAGCTAAAAACAGGATTATTGCTATTACTGATAAAACAAAGGGCGCACTTAAAGGGCTTGCTGATAAAGAAGGCTACAAAACTTTTGTAATTCCTGATGATATAGGAGGCAGGTATTCGGTTCTGACGCCTGTAGGTTTATTACCTATTGCAGTTGCGGGCTATGATATAGAAGAATTAATAAGAGGCGCTGCTGATATGCAAAAACTTCTTTATTCAAAGATACCTTACGAGCAAAATCCTGCTGTACTCTATGCTCTTGCAAGGAATTTTCTATATCAAAAGGGCAAAGCGATAGAAATTATGGTCGCTTACGAACCTTCTATGTTTTATTTTATTGAGTGGTGGAAACAGTTGTTTGGTGAAAGCGAAGGTAAAGAGGGTAAGGGAATATTTCCCGGGGGTATGATTTTTACAACAGATTTACATTCACTCGGACAATATGTTCAGGAAGGGTCAAGAAATATTTTTGAAACTGTATTGTCAGTAGAAAAAAGCAGGCATAAACTTTATATTCAGTCAAATGAAGATAATATAGACGGACTTGATTATATTTCGGGCAAAGATATGAATGAAGTCAATCTTGCTGCCGAGCTCGGAACAGCTCAGGCTCATAAAGAGGGCGCTGTTCCGCAGATTAGAATCAGTATCCCTGAATTGAATGAGTATAATCTTGGTCAATTAATATACTTTTTTGAATTTTCCTGTGCTTTAAGCGCTTATTATCTTGGAGTTAATCCTTTTAACCAACCTGGTGTGGAGGCTTATAAAAAGAATATGTATAAATTGTTAGGAAAAAAATAATACAGTATTTAATAAAATAGTTTTACTTTGCAACTAAATATTTAATAAAAAATATCAATATGAACACAGAACTTATACTTGTAATTAATCCTGGCTCAACTTCTACTAAAATTGCAGTTTTTGAAGAAGAGAAATCAATATTTAATAAAAATATAAAACATAGTTCAGATGATTTAAAGGGTTTTCATAAAATTACCGAACAATTTGAGTTTCGTAAAGATATAATTATTAAAGAAATTAAAGAACAAGGTATAGATATTAATCAGATAAAAATTATTGTTGGCAGGGGAGGTCTCATAAAACCTATACCATCAGGCGTTTATTCGGTAAATGAAAAGATGATTGAAGACCTTAAAACAGGCGTACTCGGCGAACACGCAAGTAACCTTGGCGGATTGATAGCCGACAATATAGCTAAATCTATAGCTGATGCTAAAGCTTTTATTGCAGACCCCGTTGTTGTTGATGAACTGGATGCTGTTGCACGTATCAGCGGTCATCCCTTATTTGAAAGAGTATCTATTTTTCATGCTCTTAATCAAAAAGCTATTGCCCGCACTTACTCTAAATCAATAAATAAAAACTACGAAGAACTTAATCTTATTGTCGCACATCTCGGAGGCGGTATATCCATTGGCGCTCATTGCAAAGGCAAGGTTATTGATGTAAATAACGCTCTTGACGGAGAGGGACCTTTTTCGCCTGAACGCTCGGGATCTTTACCTGTAGGCGCTTTAGCCAAACTCTGTTTTAGCGGTAAGTATTCTTATGACGAAATTAAGAAGATGATAACAGGGAAAGGCGGATTTGTCGCTTATCTTGATACTAATGACGCATATAATGTAGAAATAAGAGTTCAGAGGGGAGAAGAGAAAGCAAAATTGATTCAGGAAGCTATGTGCTACCAGATTGCTAAAGAAATAGGTTCACTCGCTGCTGCTTTGAAAGGTAAGGTTGATGCTATTATTCTTACAGGTGGAGTCGCTTATAATAGCGATGTAGTGGATTATATAAAATCTATGGTTTTATTTATTGCTCCTGTTTATGTTTACCCCGGGGAAGATGAAATGAAAGCCCTCGCTATGAACGGTCTTATGCTGCTTAAAAAGCAGATTAAACCTGCAATATACTAAGACCTTAGCTGAATTGTAAAAAGATTTTATAAGTCTCTACCTAAAAGTAGAGGCTATTGATAATGTAGTCTCAATAATGAGACCACTCTAAAAATATTATATTCCTTAAAACCTAACAGGCGGGCTGTCAAAATTATCCCTTTAGGGATTTGATATTTGTAGAAATATAATATGCTCCCCCGTCATTAATATCCCTTTAGGGATTTGATATTTGTAGAAAGATAATATGCTGCCCCGTCATTAATATCCCTTTAGGGATTTGATATTTGTAGAAATATAATATGCTGCCCCGTCATTAATATCCCTTTAGGGATTTGATATTTTAAACAAAATTTTTTTAGTAAATGTTGCATAATAAAAGCAATAAAAAAATATATTATTTGATGTATAATTATATTTAATCCCTAAAGGGATAGATTGTTATCGGGGGTTGTTATATTTTGCTACAAATATTTAATCCCTACGGGATATTTTGGAATTGGGGCAAATATGTAATCGGCTACAAATATTTAATCCCTACGGGATAGATTGTTATCGGGGGGTGTTATATTTTGCTACAAATATTTAATCCCTAAAGGGATATTTTGGAATTGGGGCAAATATGTAATCGGCTTCAAATATTTAATCCCTAAAGGGATAGATTGTTATCGGGGGGTGTTATA
>JAGODS010000368.1 GCA_017998135.1 Bacteroidales bacterium | reverse complement strand
ACATTAAATATACCATTTTTTATTTTCTTTGTTATTTTTGCCGCTTAATTTTATCAGAATGAAAAGGTTTATTATTATTATTATTAGTTTAACTCTTTTGTCTAACTATTCTTATCCCCAGTTATTTAAAAAGAAACAAATAAAGCAACCTGAAAAGAAAGCAGAGACTACTAAGAAGATTTCCGATTTTATTACCAAAGAGGCTAAAACTTCTAAAGGTATTTTTATAGTTCATACTGTAAAGGGTAAACTTTACTTTGAAATACCTAAAAAGGAATTTGGTAAGGAATTTCTTATAGTTACTCGTATAGCACAGACACCCGGTATTGGTTACGGCGGAGAAAATACAAACAATCAGGTTGTCAGGTGGGAGATGCAGTATGATAAACTTTTATTACGTTCTGTTTCTTATCAAAATACAGCAAGCGATACTATGCCTATCTATAAAGCTGTTAAAAACTCCAATTTTGAACCTATAATTAAAAGTTTTGATATTCTAGCCTATAGCTCTGATTCTTTAAATATATTAATTGAGGTTACTTCTCTATATCTGGAAGATGTTTTCCCTTTTAACCTCCCCGATTATTATAGAAAATCTTTAGAAGTTAAAGCTATAGATAAGTCCCGTTGTTTTCTTGATCTTGCAAAAGCTTATCCGCAGAATGTGGAAATTAAAGCTTTACTTACTTATGTTGCGTCCAGACCTAATCAGTTAGCCGAAACTCAATCTATAAGTATTAAAATTCATCATAGTATGATACTGTTGCCTGAAGTTCCGATGAAATCAAGATATTTTGATTCAAGAATAGGTTATTTTGCTCTTTATCAAACTAATTATGGCGATAAACATCAGGTAGAAAATAATAAATATATTGTTCGCTGGCGACTTGAACCCAAACCTGAAGATATGGATAAATTTCTCCGTGGCGAGCTTGTTGAACCTGCCAAACCTATTGTTTATTATATTGATCCGGCAACGCCAGTTAAATGGCGGGCTGCTCTTAAAAAAGGGATTGAAGACTGGCAACCTGCCTTTGAAGCTGCAGGTTTTAAAAACGCTATCATCGCCAAAGACTCCCCTTCTCTTAAAGAAGACCCCGACTGGAATCCCGAAGATGCAAGGTATTCGGTTATAAGATATTTCGCTTCGCCTGTTATGAATGCTTATGGTCCTAATGTACACGACCCCCGCAGTGGCGAAATACTGGAATCAGATATAGGTTGGTATCATAATGTACTCAATCTTTTACGTAACTGGTATTTTATCCAGGCAGCCGGTTCTGATAAGAAGGCTCAAAAGCTTCCTCTTTCAGATAGTCTTATGTGCGAATTAGTGCGTTATGTCTGTGCTCACGAGGTAGGTCATACTCTCGGTTTACGCCATAATATGAAAGCCTCTCATTTTTATCCTACTGATTCTTTACGTTCTAAAACTTTTACTAAAAAATACGGCACCACTCCCTCTATTATGGACTATGCACGTTTTAATTATGTTGCCCAGCCTGGCGATGATGCTTATATGCTTCCTATTATCAGCGAATATGACAAGCTCTCTATCAAATGGGGTTATAAACCTATTCCTTCAGCTAAAACACCGGAAGACGAAAAACCTGTGCTAAACAATTGGCTTAAAGTTCAGGAAACGACTCCAATGCTTCGCTTTGGTTTCGAAGGTCGTAACCTTGACCCTTACGCTCAATCCGAAGACCTCGGGGATGATGCTATCAAGGCTACTTCTTATGGGGTAAAAAACCTTGAAAGAATTATGGGTTTGCTTGTTCAGGCTACTGAAAAAAAAGGCGAAGACTTTGATTTACTCAAGGAGATGTATTATACTTTAGTCGGGCAGTGGAGAATGGAAATGGCTCACGTCGCAAATTATGTCGGAGGTATTGAAGTGGTCGAAAAGGTGGCAGGACAGGAAGGCAGGGTTTATGATATGATTCCTGCTCAAAAACAAAAAGAAGCTATTAAATTTATTGCTGATAATGCTTTTAATGCACCTGCTTTTCTTCTTAATCAGGATATTGTCCGTAAATTTGAACCTACAGGTTCGGCTGACAGAATTATTCAGGCACAGCAAAGATTATTGCAAATTTTGATGGACGATAATAAACTCCTTAGAATTTACGAAAACGAAATCCTTAACCCTGCCAATTTCTATAAATTATCCGAAGTTTTTAATGACCTTTATCTCAGCGTCTGGAGTAGTTTGAATAATAAAAATATTATAATTGACCCTTATAAAAGAGCTCTTCAGCAGGAATATATTCGTCTGCTTGAAGCTAAACTAAAAAACCAGAATGCGCTGCGAACTCTTGCAAGGTTGCAGTTAAGTGAATTGAAAACTAAAATTAATTCTTCTCTTTCCAAAGCATCAGATATTTATACAAAAGCTCATCTTAATGATTGTGTTATGGAAATTGAAAGAATATTAAATCCTAAAAATTAGACAAGTTTGGATTATTTCAAACTGTATTGTGAAAAAAATAACTAACTATTTATATTTTTATATTTTTGCCGAAATTTTATAACCCTTTAAATTAATTAATATATGCTTAATTTATTCAAATCAAAGAGTTTAGGTTTAATGCTGCTTTTCTTAGTATTACCGGTTTTTATCTTTGCTTCAGGTGGATCAAGTACAGGTATTTCCATAGGTAATATCAGGTTGGAATTTATCTTGTTTGGTCTTGTTTTGCTTGGTGTAGCTTTATTTCACCATAAGACTTTTTATGTTGCTCTTACAGGATTTATAGTTATTCTGATTTATAAACTTGTGTTTT
>JAGODS010000040.1 GCA_017998135.1 Bacteroidales bacterium | reverse complement strand
ATTAAATATTCATATCAGGGTTATGAAAAAATAATTATTTTTGTCAAATTTTTAAAATATGGATGAATTAAAACAAGCTGCTTATGCAGCATTGAAAGATTATCTGGCATTAAAACAGGATGAAACTTTGCTTATTGTTTCTGATGAAACTAAAAGGGAAATAAGCTTGTCGCTTCTGGAAGCAGGAAAACAAATTGCAAAAGAAGCCTTTTTAATAGAGATGAAGTCAAGAGAACTAAATGGTCAGGAACCTCCTAAACAAATTGCAGAGTTGATGAAGAAGGTTGATGTTGTGGTTTGTCCTACTGAGAAATCTCTTACTCATACCAACGCCCGCAGAGAAGCTGTCAAAGCAGGTGTTAGGGTTGGTACTATGCCGGGTATTACCAAAGAAACGCTATTACGTTGCCTCAGTGCAGATGCAGATACTATCAAAAAGCTTAGCGCCTATATCGCTGATAAACTTAAAGGAGTTAATACTATAAGAGTGAAATCTGCTAAAGGTACTGATATTTTTATGCCTGTAAAGGACAGGTTGATACTTCAGAGCACAGGTGTTTTGCCTAATAAAGGTGATTGGGGCAATATGCCTTCGGGTGAAGTTTATCTCGCACCTGTTGAAAATACAAGTAAGGGGAGAATTGTAATTGATGGTTCTATGGCTGCTATTGGATTGCTTGATGAGCCTATAACTGTTGATGTTGTTGATGGTTATGCAGTAAATATCAGTGGGGGAGAGGCTGCAGCTAAGCTAACTGCTATGCTTGATAAGGCAGGCAGGGATGCCAGAGCGGTTGCAGAGTTTGGGCTCGGAACTAATTATAAAGCGATTCTTACAGGTCAGATTCTTGAAGATGAAAAAGTTTATGGTACTATACATATTGCCTTTGGTAATAACCTGTCTATGGGAGGCAGCATCGGTATAGGTATTCATCTTGATGGTCTGGTATGCCAACCCGATGTTTATTTTGACAACGAGATGATTATGAAAGAGGGAAAACTGTTAAATTATGAATTTTAATTTACTTAAGGGCATCTCTAAATACTAATTTTTTAACACAAAGAGCACAAAGGACTACCACTAAGAACACAACCGAGCGAAGCGAGCTCATAAGCACCTTTAAAAATTATTTAGTATTGCGCATAATAAAATCAAGACTTTATGAACTTTGATTTATCTTTGTGGTTAAGTGTTTTATAGAGTTGTTAGAGATGTCCTTAATTTGATATTGTTTCAATTTGCTAATGTGTTAATTTGGAAATGGGCAAATGGAAAAAAATAGAGCTATTTGAAAAATTATTAATAAAAAAAGCATAGGTTAAATAAAATATTATAATTTTGCAAACCTAATTTTAAATAAATACTAAGATGTCAAGAATTTGCCAACTTACAGGAAAAAAAGCTATAAGCGGTAATAAAGTATCGCATTCTAATCATAGAACTAAAAGAAGATTTTATCCTAATTTACAGGAAAAGAATTTTTATATTCCTGAAGAGGGACAGTGGGTAAGAATAAAAGTATCTACATCCGCATTGAGAACTATTAATAAAAAAGGTATTAGTGCCTGTCTGAAAGAAGCATTGGAAAAAGGGTATATTAAATAGTCCACATTCTTCAGGTTATATTCCACAGTATATAGACCATAGTTCATTCTAAGTTTTCCTCATTTAATATTCAGCATTTTTTTATTCTGCATTCAACATTTAGAATTTTGAATTCAGTATTTAAAAGCTAACTTATTTAATAGAAATTATATCCAACTCCTATTTCAGTTGCGTCTGCTTTGAAGTAATGGCTTCGCAAAGAAAGATTTGTGAAAAATTTATTAGTTAATTTATATCTTATAACAAGACGCGTATATATATAACCTTCCTCTTTATATTTTGACCAAAGATAAGTTCCTAAATGAAATTGTAGTTCAAGTTTTTCTATTTTAAGACAATAAGCAAAAGAAAAAGCAGGTTTTATTGTTGCAAATTCAGATTTTAAAGTATCACCGCTTCTTTTACACATTTCATATTCGGAACGGTCGTATATCAATTCTGCATTAATTCCAAGTGAACTTTTCAGAGTGGCTGAATATAAATATCCAGCTTGTATATTGTAAGCACTATAGCTTTTCCATCCGGGTGGATATAAGGCTTTGTTTGAATAGTTAAAAAGAATAGAAAAATTATTATTCCTTGTAAATAGAGGTATTTGTCTTTTTAGGAATTTTCTTTTGCTTAATTCACTGTAAGCGATGCCTAAATTAATTGTAGGGATATTATATCCAAGATTAGGCTTTTTAAAAGCACCGTTAGAAATATGAGTCAGTCCCAGACCTAAACTTAAATCTGTTTTTTTAAGCGAATAAACATATTTTAAATTTAGTCTGATAGCTGCATTAAAGTGAGTGCTTATTGCAATGTTTTGGTAGTTTTCTTTAACATTAAAGGTTTTGCTTAGATATGCCAGACCGGTTCCGACATATAAATAAAGGCTCGAGTTGTTGTATCTTTTAAGAGGAAAATTAATAAATGGAACCAAAAGTAAAGCCTTTCCCGTATATGGATTAGCTCCCAGGTCTGAATACCATAAATTAAGTCCGTATTGGGGAAATTTATATATATTATGCCAGGCTTTATTGCCAGGGGTTTGATTTAATAAATTAATTTCAACAGCAGGAAAATGTCTGTCTGTCAGCAAACCCATATTTTTATGATGTTTTATAATAAAACCGTAGTGACCAATAATTTCAAAATAGCACCTGTTTTTAAGACTGTCGGTTGAAAAATATGTATTTGAATTATGTGAATTTGTATTAAATGATTTAAAAAAAAATATAAAGAAAATAGGTGTAATGATTAAATAATATTTTTTTTTATCCAAAACGTGAGGTCGCAAAGAAAAAAATGTTAATAAAATACCTATAAGAAGTTTTATTTTTATTAATGAATTATTACAAATTACTATTGTCAATTAAATCAAGGTTTGAACTTAATGTCTTTGTGAGAGTTGTCGCAGAAAGGCATATTTTTGGAAGCATTACAGCGACAGAGTAAGATATTTTTTGTTTTATTAATAACACAACCTTTATCATCAAGTAAAACGACATCTCCTTTTATAAGAATAGGACCGTCAGCGCAGAGTTTAACTTCAGCAGAGTATTTTTCCTGTTTTACTTCTTCTTTTTCGTTGTTTTCCAGTTCGGAGTTCCATTTCCAGCTAATAGCATCTGTAGGACAGTCTTCAACAGTTTGAATTATTTCCTGTGTAGAAGCAGCTTGCATATTAATCCATGGTCTTTTTCCTGAATTGAAAACCTGAGGTAAACCTCTGATGCAGTTCATAATGTGAATACAGAGGTTAGGATCCCAGGTAACAGTTATTTCCCCATTTGTATAAGTTCTTTTTTTTTCTCTTTTTGGGTTGTCCATATTAATTAAGATTTTGAAATAAATTTAATAGCTTCTATAAGTCTGTCAAGGTCTTTTGTAGCAATATAAAGATGAGGAGTAATCCTTATACCTTTAATATTTTCAATTTCCATAACAGCAGAATATATTTTAAATTTATCAAAAAGAATGCTTTCAATTTCTTTAGCTGTTTTACCCTCAATAGAAAAATGAGCTAATCCGCAAGAAAGTTCGGGTTTTGAAGAAGTGTTGATGCTTACTTTAGGGAGTTTGGAGACATTGTCCGTCCAGTAATTTTTCAGGTATCTCATTCTTTCTTCTTTGCGTTTGGAACCGATAATATTATGAAAATCAATAGCGTGAGCAATAGCCATTTCATTAGGTATAGAGCGTGTTCCAAGTGATTCAAATTTTCGTATATCATCCCTGTCAGGATTATTATCTGAAAGAAGGGGCCAAATATTTTTTATTTTTTCCTTTTTAATATATAGTAGTCCTGTTCCGAAGGGCGCGCAAAGCCATTTATGGAGGCTGGTTCCGAAATAATCGCATTCAAGGTCGGGTATTTTAAAATCAAGATGAGCAAAGGTGTGGGCTCCATCAACTAATACTTCTATACCTCTCTTATGGGCAGCACGAGCAATTTCTTTAACAGGCATAATCTGTCCGTTATAATTAATCATATGCATAATCATAACGACCTTAGTTTTGTCAGTAAAAGCATCTTCATAAATTCTGACAATTTCTTTTTCATTTTCAAGCGGAAGATTAAGATTAAGATAATTTAATTTAATGCCGTCTCTTTTCACTCTTTGTTCCCAGGCGTTACGCATTGAAGGGTAGTCTTGTCTTGCAAGCAGAACTTCGTCGCCTGCTTTGAGGTTAAGACCGAAAATAACTGTATTAATTGCTTCAGTAGTATTTCTGTTAATGGCAATTTCTTCAGTAGAGCAACCAGCAAGGTCAGCAAGGCGCATACGTAATGATTCTCTGCCTTCGCCAAGCATTTTATTCATATAATATGCAGGTCCTTCATTGGCAAGTTGATAAAATCTGATTACAGCATCTTGCACCACTTTGGGTTGCGGGCTAACACCTCCGTTATTAAGATTGATAACATTAGGTGTAACAGTGAAGCATTCTTTGATCCAACCCCAGAAATCTTCGTCTTTAGCAGCTTCGGCAGGAGCTAATTCGGCAATATTTTTAAAAACATCATTGAACCCATTTGCAGAAAAAGGGGATAAAAGGTCGGTAAAGGCAATAGCACCTGCCAGTCCGCCTATTTGCTTTATAAAAGTTCTTCTGTTGCTCATATATTTTATGTAAAAAAAATTATTTATAATTGCACTCAAAATTATACATTTTTTTTTAAGTGGTATGAAAAATATAAAATATTTTAAAAAAAATTTTCTCATTATAGCGATATCATTGATTTTCGCGAATAATAATTTTGGGCAGCAATTGAGAAAAGCACCCTGTAACAGTCCGTCTGTTTGTCAAAAAAATACTTTTTTTCACGAAATTAAATCCAATCTTTTAGAATTTAATTATAATTCCATTAATTTTGAACATCTTATTTCATGCGGTGAAGCAAGTACTATAGGTCTAAGGTTTGGTTTGATATATCTTAACTTTTACAGGATTTCAGCTCTTGGAGTTCCATTGGAGTTAAATTATATGAGGGGTAGATATAATGTGCAATTTGAAATTGGAGGCGGAATTACAACTCAACAGGTATTTCAGAATTATTCAAAAGAGGACGGAAATTATGAAGAGAATATTATATATACAGGTTTGACTGGCAGGGTAGGAGCGAGATACCAGAAACCTGAAGGAGGATTGTTTCTTAACGGAGGTTTTACTCCAATGTTATCTTTAATGAATTACAAGAAAATCCCAATTATTGCAGATAATATTTTTATTCCAATGTTTGCTTTAGGTATAGGCTATACTTTTAAATAATATCTAAATCAGTAAGTTGATAAATCTTTGAATAAAGATTAAATGATTTTATTTAATATTGCAAAAAATAATAACTATGTCAAAGCATATAATAAAAATTAAAAATATAAATTGCGGTTCGGATACTATGTTTTTAATAGCAGGACCCTGTGTTATTGAGAATGAGCTTATAATGTTTGAAGCTGCTGAAAAATTAAAAAAAATATCTGAACAGGCAAGGATTCCTTTGATTTTTAAATCATCTTTTCAGAAAGATAATAGGAGCGCATTAAATAATTATAAAGGACCCGGACTGGAAGAAGGTCTTAAAATGCTTCAAAAAATTAAAAAAGATTTTGATTTACCTATATTGTCAGATGTTCATTATCCTACCCAGGTCAAAGCTGCTGCGGAGGTGCTTGATATAATTCAGATCCCTGCTTATCTTTGTATGCAGACTGATTTGGTGGTTGAAGCAGCTAAAACGGGCAGAGTGATAAATTTAAAACATGGTCAGTTTATTGCACCGAATAATATGGTAAAGCCTTTAAACAAGATAATAGAATCAGGGAATAATCAAATAATATTAACAGAGCGAGGTTACACCTTTGGTTATAATGACCTTATAGTTGACCCGCGAAGTTTTTACCATTTGAATAATTTAGGTTATCCTGTAGTATTTGATATTACTCATTCAGTAAGACGTTATGGAATACCGAGTTTTGATCCGAAGGGAGCCTCAAGAGAATTTTTACCTGTAATTGCAAGAGCCGGCGTAGCTGCAGGAGTTGATGGTATTTTTATTGAAAGTCATCCAGACCCGTCAAAAGCTCTTTGCGATGCAGCAAGTCAGATAAATCTTAATAAATTAGCTGATTTTATAAAACCTTTAATAGAATTGCATAGTCTTGTTAGTAAATATAGAAATAATGATACGGAACAATATTAGTAAATAGTGTGCATCCATAAACTAAAAAAAAATAAAATTCATTTACCGCAAAGCTCTCAAAGTCAATCGCAAAGAAACGCAAAGAAAATACAAAACAGACTTTATGGATGGACACTAATTAACTTGGTTCTACGTGTATTGTAACTTCTGAGTTTTTTATTTTATTTTCGATTTCTTTTTCTATATTATCACAGATAAGATGAGCTTCATTAACACTTAAATTCCCAGGTAATTCCAGATGCAGGTCAATAAATTTAATAAAACCTGCTTTCCTTGTTCTCAACCTATGAAATGAAAGATTTGAGCCTGCGCTTTTTCTTATAATATTGGATATAATATTTATTTCATCTTCCGAGAGAGATTCGTCAACTAAGGGTTTAAATGCTATTTTTATTAACAGATAAGCTTCTTTTAAAATAAATAATGCTACTATTATGGCAACAATTGGGTCTAAAATATGCCAGCCTGTAAGCCAAATAAGTAAAAGACTTAACGCAACACCTGCTGAAGTATAAACATCTGCACTAAGGTGAAGGGCATCTGCTTCTAATGCAATAGAATCAGTTGTTTTACTTACCTTGTATAATTTACGAGAAATAAAAAAGTTGATTAAAGCAGAAATAAACATTACAATAATTCCAATTCCGTAAAATTCAATTTTTTCAGCACCTTGCATCTTTTTAACTGCTTCAAAAATAATCCAAATAGCTGCAAAAAAAATGAGTAATGCTTCTATAACACCTGAAATGTTCTCGTATTTTCCGTGTCCATAAGGATGTCTTTTATCTGGAGGATTTGATGATATTTTTACAGAATAAAAAGCCATTATAGCAGCTATCAGGTCAATAAATGAATGAATAGCTTCAGATATAATACTAACAGAGCCACTAATTATACCTGCTACTAATTTTAATATTATTAAAATAGTATTGGAGAGGATTGATAATCTTGCGGTTTTTGTTTTGATACTCATATTTAATATTTAAGGAAGTTGTTCTTCTTTAATATCTGTAGAATCGTTGGGTATGCTGTCTTTTTTTCTGTGATAAGTGTGGCAGGTATAGTTTTTTGTAATTTTGATATTGGGTTTTTGGAACTTTTTTCTGTAATACAGATAATTATTATCTTTAAATAGTTTTTCCATAAATTTGGCATAAAGCGGTAGGGCAGTCTTACAGCCTTCTCCATTTTCAGAAGTTCTAAAATGAACACTGCGGTTATCAGCACCAACCCAACTGCCTCCTATTAATTCGGGACTAATTCCGATAAACCAACCGTCAGAGTGTTTGGAGGAGGTGCCTGTTTTTCCTCCCAAATCAGTATTAAATCTGAATAAATCATATTCCCATAAAGCCTGGGTTGTACCACCCGGTTCGGTTAGCCCTGCTTTAAGCATTTCGCTCATCAGAAAGGCTGTTTCTTCGCTAATTACTCTCTTTTTGTATTCTTTGTTTATATATATTATATTATTATTTTTATCTAATATTTTGGTAACAAAAATAGGTTCTATTCTAAATCCGCCATTGACGAGAGGGCAATAGGAATTAAGCAGTTCGTAAAGTGTAACTTCAGATGAGCCAAGACATACAGAAGGCACATCTGCAAGTTCGCTGTTTATTCCTAATTTATTGGCATATTCTATAACTATTTTCCAACCTATTTTTTCAGTTATCTGGACAGCAATAGAATTAATAGATTTGGCAAATGCATATTTCAGGCTTACTTCTTCTCCTGTAAAAACCCAGTCAGCATTGTTAGGAGCCCAAATTTTTCTTTCGCCTTTTTCTTTATAAACAATAGTAACTTTTCTGTCAGTCATTTTGTCGCAGGGACCATAATTATTTTCAAAAGCAGCGGTATATACAAAAGCTTTAAAAGTAGAGCCAGGTTGTCGTTTTGATTGATAAATATGGTCGTATTTAAAATACTTGTAATTTCCGCCGCCAACCCAGGCTTTAATATGCCCTGTGTGAGGCTCCATTGCCAAAAAACCAGCTTGTAAAAGATATTTATAATATTTTATAGAGTCTAAACTGCTGAATGTAGTATCCTTTTCGCCTGTCCAGGTGAATATTTTCATTCTTTTTGGTTTTAATAGATAATAAATGATAGAGTCCCGGTTATCACCATATTTCTTTTTTAATTGTCTGAAATAGTTATTACCAGCAGCTAATTGTGTTATATAATCATAATTCTTTTTGTTAGCTTTATTTTCAGAAATAATGTTAATCTGCCATTCCTCGTTGAATCGGCGTTGAACTCTTTTCATCTGCCATAACATCGCTTCTTCGGCATATTCCTGTAATTTAGAATCTAAAGTAGTGTATATTTTAAGTCCTGATGAATTAATATCATAGTCGTTATCATCTAACCATTTTTCAATATTCTTAGCAACAGCAGCTTTAAAAAATAAAGCTTTTCCATCATAATCGTCCGGGGCTTTATATTTTAGTTTTATTTTTTCATCACAAAAGTTGTTGTAATCTACTTCTGTAATTAGATTTTCTTTATACATAATACCCAGAATAACATTTCGTCTTTTAAGCGAATTGACAGGGTTATTATAGGGACTGTAATAGGTTGGTGCTTTTAACATTCCTATCAAAACTGCAATTTCCTGTGCTTTAAGTTCTGAAGGTTTTTTGTTAAAATAGGTTTTTGAAGCAGTATAAATGCCATAAGTGTTACTTCCAAAACTAATTGTATTAAAATACATTGTAATTATTTCAGCTTTACTATAATATAATTCAAGTTTTAATGCAGATATCCATTCTTTGGTTTTATATATAATTGTTTTAATTAAGGGAATATAACCTAATAAACCTCTTGAATAATTACTGCGCGTTTTAAATAAATTTTTAACAAGTTGCTGCGTTATAGTACTGCCTCCTCTTTTTTCTCTTTTACTTATTAAATCCCATAATACTGAAAAACTTCCTATGTAATCTATACCATTGTGATAATAAAATCTTTTATCTTCAGTAGCAATAAGTGTTTTAATTAGTAAATCAGGAAGTTCTTCATATTTTATTAATGTACGGTTTTCTGTGTAATATCTGCATAATAATTTACCGTCTGAAGAATATAATTCTGAGGCTATATTTATGTCAGGATTTTTGTGTTGTCTGATTTTTGGAGATTTTCCAAATAGCCAAAACAGGTTTATGTCAACAATAAATATGTATAATATGAAAAAGAAAAAGCAGTATAAAATATAAATAAACCACTTTTTCTTACCGTTAAATTGTTTTGGATACTTTAAAAAACGAATTATAAGGTTCTTAAAATACTGTAAAATATTTAATATTAATGTAATAATTAAGCTCTGCACAAAAGTATATTTTAGGCAAAAATATACAATTTATGGAAATGTTGAATGTTGAATGTTGAAAGTTGAAAGTTGAAAGTTGAATGTTGTACTAATTATTTGTACTAAGGGGACTTCTAAAAACCATAAAAAATTTAACCTCACCCTTACCCTCTCCTAAAATTAGGAGAGGGAAATCTAAATTTTTAGAGATGCCCCTAATTTATTTTAGTAAAATTAGTTCACCTGTTAGTTTTCTTTTTATTGCTTTGCCTTTATCGTAACCTTCAATTAAGATAGAATATAAGTAAACTCCCTGAGGAGAAAAAGTATTGTTAAAACTGCCATTCCATCCTTCATTTATATTATCAGAACTAAATAAAATTTCCCCCCATCTGTTGTAAATATATAAGTTGTATTTAGTAACATATTTGATAGCAGGCAGGAAGATATCATTAATATTATCTTCATTAGGAGTAAATGCAGAAGGAATGAAAAGTAAAGGTTTACAACTTTCAATAACATTAACGCTGTCAAAACCTTTACAGTCATTAGAATCAACTACGCTAAGGCTATATAAACCCGCTTTATTAATTTGATGATTAGGTTTGACAGATTTATCTTCCCACAGATAATTTTTAAATATCATAGATGGTGTAATAGTTAATGTATCATTTTCACAGGTATATAATGTTTCGGGCAAGAAATTTTCAGGTTTTTTATTTATTATAAGTGTAAGGTAAGATTTAGCAGTTTTACAATTATCTATTGAACAATAAACGGAATAAGTACCATTATGTTTTACAGAGGCAACATCTATTTCAGGGTTCTGGACATTGGTTTCCGTACCATCTGGAAATTTCCAGTGATATTCTGCAACTTTGCTATTGTCAGCATATTCGGCATATAATTTAAAATCGCTTCCTGCACAAAGAGGTAATGTATTGGAAACATTTGGTTTTTCAAGAGGCTCACTGACTGTTACTTTTAGACTATCAGTTGCAGTACAGCCATTTTCAAAAGTTGCTGTAATTATATAATAAGTGGTAGTTTCCGGGATTACTTTAATTTTATTACCTGTTTCCTTAGTGTTCCAGATATAACTAAAGGCACCTTTAGCTTCTAATTCAACTTCAGCACCATAACAAATGGAGCTATCATTTAATATAAGATCGCCGGCTGCCTTAATATCTATAGTTTTTTCAATTGTGTCGGATTGGCAGTTATCATCTAATTTAACTACCATTTTAACAATAAATTTACCACTTTGTTTAAATTGTTTAGTAGCTGTATTGCTAAAAATTGAATCGCCGTCAGAAAAATACCATTTATAACTATTGAATATTTTACCTGTAGGTGAAAATTCAACCAAATTATTTACGCAGGGATTTGTTGGAGAATATGTGAAATTGTATGATAAATTTTCAAAACTAGCTCCTCCGCTGTATAAATAACTTTCATCCCTACCGTAGCCGTAAGAATATACAATAAAACTACTGTCGGATTCTATTGTATGACTACCGAAACTTATTGAATTTATAGAGTAACTATATAGACTATTGCCTGTAGCAGTTCGAAATTTGCTAATGGGGATATAGGAATTATCTAATTTTATTTTGTCAATATTAATTGTTTTAGTTATTATATTTACGAAATGTTTGTTAATATTATCAGTACTGACAGTATTAAATGTAGTTTTATTAATCATTTGATTATTTGGATTTAAAATCAACATTGATGGGTCGCCTTCTCCGATACTGCCTATCAGGGGTATGCCATTACATCTTGAACCTTTCATATATTGTGAAACGCAAACAGCTTTGTCTGCTTTTATGCTTAAAGACTGTAAGTTTAATATATCCTGCTCGTAATATTCTCCCCTGTTTTTTGTAATATTAGTGCTGCCATTAATGATTATTTTAGTATTATCCTCAGAGCATAAAACTCGGAATAAATAGCCTAAAGTCATACCAGAAAAAGGAGTAACTATATATTCCTTACCCCAGGTATTAACAGGAAATAATTGTTTATAAAGATGGTCACAACAGCAACAATTTGGCAAAGACATACATTGAACTCCACTGAAAACGGCAAATGATTTGCACTGGCTTAGAGATTTAATTGTAGTGCCGCTTAAGTCATAATCTTCATAACCTTTGACCTGGTATGTCTCTCCCCTGTTTAATTTAATAGAAAAGGGTATATTGGCAGCTTTACCATTTATGGTTTTTACTGAAGGGATAATGCTTATTTCAGTATTATCGGTAATACCAACAATAATAAATTCTGATTGATAATTTGAATCATAATCATATTGTCCTTTATACGAGCAAACTATATATTCGGTATTACTGCCTAATGCTTTAACAGGCAAAACACAGGTAGCATCAGTAGTATATTCCTGGTTATTTATAGCAAAAACACTTATATCTGCCTGTGATTTAATATTTATACCTTTTTTTTCAATAATTTCGCTATTTTTAGTGTCAATTAAATAAACAGGTAAATCAACAGTTGTTGTTTTGTTAGCAATTACATTGAAATTTTGCTTCCAGCCCGCTTGAGGAATACTAACTTCACCGCTGGTATTTTCGCGAGAAGTAATAAATAATTTAAGATAATCAGGTGTATCATCATTGGTCATAAAAGCAAGCCAGAAATCACGCCCTGTATTAGATAATTTAGATTGTGAATATAGATAATTTATCGTAATGTAAATTAGGAAAAGATATATTAAACTATATTGAAATTTCTTCATTTAAAATAACTATATTTTAGTGCAAATATAACCTTTATAATTCATACAAAAAAGTTACTCATTAGAGTTTCACGCAGATAACGCAGATAAACGCAGAAAAAATTAATATCAGCGAAAATCTGCGAAATCTGCGGGAGATTTATTTTTTGAAAAAATTCATGAATTAATGAGGTTAAAAGTAACTATATTTTAGTGCAAATATAACCTTTATAATTCATACAAAAAAGTTACTCATTAGAGTTTCCCGCAGATAACGCAGATAAACGCAGAAAAAATCAATATCAGCGAAAATCTGCGAAATCTGCGGGAGATTTATTTTTTGAAAAAATTCATGAATTAATGAGGTTAAAAGTAACTATATTTTAGTGCAAATATA
>JAGODS010000039.1 GCA_017998135.1 Bacteroidales bacterium | reverse complement strand
TACCAGAAACCGAACTTAAATATTTAGCTAAGGACCCTTTATCAAAGCCATCCATCTCACCGAGATTAATAAAAAAACTTGCTGTACCCGCCTCTCTATTCCTCTGTATATGGTCTTTTCGGGCAAAATCTATATTAAGGTCGCCCGCATTCCTGTAATACTCAAGAAAACGGTTAAATTCAAGCGATACAAAACGAGTTATAATTTCATCCTTACCCAAATCTTTTAGCTCTTCAAAAACAGAAGGCAGAAACTTGGCAATCCCCTGCTGATTAATTTTAACCTGGTGTATTTTTTTTATAAGGGCAATAAGCTGTTGCTCGCAAACTTCAACACCATCAGGCACGCGTGAATAAAAAAATTTAAGGTTAAGCCTCTTTTCTATCTGTCTTATCCTATAAACATCTTTAGTGTTTATTATAGAAATAGAAATACCGGATTTACCAGCCCTGGCAGTTCTGCCGCTACGATGAGTGTAAATCTCAGTTTCATCAGGCAACTGATAGTTGATAACATGGCTTACATTATTAACGTCTATACCCCTGGCAGCAACATCAGTAGCAACAAGCAACTGTAAAGCTCTTTCCCTGTAATGCTTCATAACCTTATCCCTTTGCGCCTGGCTAAGGTCTCCGTGCAGCGCATCAGCATTATACCCGTCTTTTATAAGCTTTTCGGCTATCTCCTGCGTCTCAGATTTAGTCCTGCAAAACACTATTGCGAAGATATCAGGATTAGCGTCAACAATTCTTTTTAATGCCGTATATCTGTCTCGTTCATTAACAACATAATAAAAATGCTGTATATTTTCGGCTGTTGTATTTTTTTTGCCGATAGTCATCTCTTCTGGGTTTCTCATATATTTTTTAGAGATAATGCCGACTTCATCAGGCATAGTAGCCGCAAAAAGCCAGGTAATCTTGTCAGCAGGCGTATTCTCTAATATACTATCTATATCCTCCCTGAACCCCATATTAAGCATCTCGTCAGCCTCATCAAGAACTACATACCTGATTGAAGAAATATTTACCTTCTTGCGTCTAAGTAAATCGCAAAGTCTGCCAGGAGTGGCGACAACAATTTGCACCCCCTTCTTTATCTTAGTTATCTGTGTTTCTATGCTTGCGCCTCCATAGACAGCGACAAGTTTAACGCCCTGCATATACTCTGCATAACTCTCTATATCGTTGGCTATCTGCATACATAATTCACGCGTTGGAGCTACAATAAGAGCCTGCGTTGTCTTTATACCGAAATCTATCAGATGTAATAATGGAATGCCAAAAGCGGCTGTTTTACCTGTTCCTGTTTGTGCCAGCCCTACAAAATCCCTGTTACCTTTTAATAACATTGGAATTGCCTGTTGCTGTATAGGTGTGAGCTGCACGTAACCTAATTCTGTGATTGCTTTAATAACTTCATTATTAATGCCAATCTTTTCAAATTCATTCATTTAAGATGTTTTGTTTAATAAAAATGCAAAGTTATCCTATATTTCCTAATTAGCTTCAATATTAAAACAAATAATACATTTATACAGTACTTAGTATTTGGTACTTAGTACCTTGTATTTAATCCCTGTTAAACAGTTTTAAAAGAATAAAAAAAATAAAACATAATGTTTTGTAATGCAATTTAATTTATAATTGTAGTAATAAATATAGATAAATTGAAAAGTTTAAATCTATGTTTATATTGATACAAAAGAACATAAAAAAGTAGTTCAAATAAAGCGTAAAAACTACGTTTAAATGGGCTTTAAATCACCTAATTATAAAGTTATTAACAAGAGAAAAAAAATGTTTAATATTTTCAAAGTCCTCTATATATAATATATTTAAAGGATATTTTACTAATTTAACAAAAAAATTGTTAATAAAAAAATTAGGATTAATATAATACTAACAAAATCAAATATTTACTTTTGTGAGCAATTTTAATAATAATAATTACATTAAAAAATGAAATTGTTAAAACGGATAATCCTTATTTTACTTATCTTTATAGGAGTTTTACTTATAAGTATGTGGTATTTAGGATTTTTTACCAACATTAATATAGAAAAACGAGAAGCAGGGGGCTTTATTGTTGCAGGTATAGATTATACAGGTAAATATTCGGAAGTGAATAAACCGATGATGGAGGTGGATAAAAAATTAAGAGATATGCAGGTTGCCTGCACAAAAGGTTTTGGTATTTATTATGATGACCCTAAAGACAAACCTGAGAATAAATGCAGGAGTTTTGTTGGAAATATCATTGAAGAAAAAGACTATAACAGGTTAGAAGATATTAGCAAAGCAGGGCTTAAAACAGATAGTATTGCGCTTCTCTCCTCTCTTTATGCTGAATTTCCCATAAAAAGTAAGTTTTCTTATTTTATGGGTCCTATGAAAATATATCCTAAATTTAAAAAAATCATAGAAGAAGAGAAGCTTAAACCATTACTTTCAATTGAGGTTTATGACATTCCAAATAAGAAAATTTATTTTATTTTTCAATATACAAAAGACTAAAACAATTATTTATTTATTAACTTAATATTTTTTATTTATGGCAACAACAAAAAAGGTAATTAAAAAAACTGTAAAAAAAGCAGTAAAAAAGGCTCCTGTAAAAAAAGCAGCTCCTGCTATTAAAGCTGTAGCAAAAAAAACTACTCCTGCTAAAAAAGCTGCTCCTGTAAAGAAAGCAGTTGTTAAGAAAGCTGCTCCTGCTAAGAAAGCAGTTGTTAAAAAAACTGCCCCAGTAAAGAAAGCAGTTGTTAAGAAAGCAATTGTTAAAAAAGCTGCTCCTGCTAAGAAAACTGTAAAAAAAACCAAATAATTATATAATAACGGCAGAAATACGGCTTTGTTAAGTTCGTCTTTCTAAGCTATTATATACATTTTAGGTTTTTACTTTATTTTTTCATAATTTAGTTTATGCCCCTGTGGATTAAAGTCTATAGGGGTTTTTTTATGTCAAAACTGGAAATAAATAAAAGGTTGTATATTAGAAGACTTTACCTGATAAAGTATAAAAATAGTTAAAATAATAATAAGTATCTTAATAAAAGCCGGCATTCTAATAAATAGTTCCTTATAAAAAGTTTTAACCTTCACAGGCAACCAGTGAACAATAAAACCAATAAGCATTATAATAAAAACATTTTTATATGAGTAAATAATATCAGGCACTAAGGTGGCATTAAATTTATTGAATATATTCTTAAGCATAAAAGATACTGTTTGCATATCTTTAGCGCGGAAAAGCAACCAACCGAACAATACAAAATGAAAGGTAAGCATAGCCGAAATAAACAGATAAAAGGGTTTTAAGAAATTTGAATTATTCTTATCTTTGTTTTTAACAACAAAAGGAAGCAAACGCCAGAACTTATGAAAAGCAAGACCTGCACCGTGTAGTGCTCCCCAGATAATAAATTTTACAGAAGCACCATGCCATAATCCGCCTAAGAGCATAGTAATAAAGAGATTTATATAGGTTCTGACTTTGCCTTTACGATTGCCACCAAGCGAAATATAAAGATAATCTCTCAGCCAGGTAGAAAGAGATATATGCCAACGATGCCAGAAATCGGTTATGTTTGTTGCTTTATAAGGTGAATTAAAATTTATATTTAATCTGAAGCCAAGCAGCAGGGCGCAGCCGATAGCAATATCTGTATAACCTGAGAAATCGCAATATATCTGAATTGCATAACCATATAAAGCGGCAAGATTTTCAAATCCACTATATAGATGCGGGTTATCAAAAACCCTATCCACAAAATTAATACTTATGAAATCGGATATTAATATTTTTTTTACCAAGCCATTTAAAATGAGAAATAAAGCAGCTCCGAACTCATATTTTTCAAGCCTGAAAGGCTGAGACATCTGTGGTATAAAAGTAGCAGCCCGCACTATGGGCCCTGCAACCAACTGCGGAAAAAAACTCACAAAAAAACCGTAGTCTATTATATTTTTTACAGGCTCAACATTACGTCTGTAAACATCAAAAGTATAACTAATGGTCTGGAAGGTAAAAAATGAAACCCCAACTGGCAATATTATATTATTTATATCAAAATGGCTGCCTGTTAAGTTATTGCTCAGCAGGGAGAGAATGTCCACAGCCTTAATATTAGTATTAAATAAATCATTTAACAGCGAGGTAAAAAAAAAGGTATATTTAAAATATATTAAAGTAGATAAATTAGAAAACAGACTTAAAAACAAATAAAAGCGTCTGCGTATCAAGTTTTCAGTTTTACTTATCTTAAATCCTAACGTATAATCTATACAGGTAAGAAAAATTAATATGAAAACGAAATAACCACCGGTTTTATAATAAAAAAACAAACTCATTATAAGCAAAAATGTATTTCGTAACCTTATTTTCTTATGTATAAGAGCGAAAACAGCAAGCACAAAAAAGAAAAACATCCAGAAATAAAGCCCTGTAAACAGAAGCGGATTATCCGGATTATAAAGAAAAATACTTTTAATATCTTCAATGTACATTTTAAAGCAGTATTATCTTATTATATAACTTTATTAACTTTATTATCATAAGCTTTAAGAAAAGCATTAAAAAAAAGGACGCCTTGCAATCTATATCCATTAGCAGAGAAATGAAGTTTATCTTTAACAGCCAATCCATTATTAAGCCAAAGCTTCATAGAAGACAAGCCTCCCATCACTTTATACAAATCCCAGACAGCACAATTATTAAGCTCAGCGACTTTGTAAACAGCTTCACAGGCAAGAGGGATATTTTTGTTAATATACTTTTTTTTATAATAAGAAGAAGGCGGTGTAGTAAGAATAATAGGTGTACCGGGACAAACTTTATTAATCATTTTTATTAAAGCATTGTAATTATTTTGAAAAAGAGTTTGGTTGAAATATCTAACTGAAGCGTCATTAGTACCGAGAGATATGATTATCAATGCAGGTTTAATAATCTTAAGATGATTAGAGAAATAAAGTGAATTAAGATAAGAAACGACTTCAGCGCCATTAATACCAACTGAATTATAAGTTATACCAGGATTATCAGACTCAACGCCCAACCAGAAAAGATTAAAAGGAGTAGCTGAGCTATCCAGCCTGCTAAACTGCAATTTCAACGTATCAGTATAATTTTTTAATTCAATTAAAGTCTGATAGCCTGATAGATATTTAATGTTATAATCCTCCCTTGACAGTCCGGGTATTGTAGTGTTAAAGTCTTTAAATGCTTCATTGTGAAATAAACGGATTTTGTTAAAGTTGAAAGGTGGGTATAACTTAGAGCGTGAATAAATAGTTACTGTATTAACAGTATCTAAAGGAGTAACAGATATACCTGCCAAACCTAAAACAAGTAAAGTATCCCTTTTAACATTCCTTAAAAAATTCCATTTACCTGTGAACTTAACCTCATAGTTATAAGGATTATTTGATTTGGCAATAGAATAAGGAAAAACAAAGCCCCTATCTCCAGCCCCACTGCAAAAATAATCCATAAAGGCTTTTCGTATATAACCAGAAAAGAAATCAGCTTGTATATGCGAATCCCCTATTTGAAGTATTGAAATCTTTTCATTACCATAAATATTAAGAGAATCCAATCGCTGAAACAAACTATTAAATATGTTAGAGTCAGCAGGCATAATAAGCCTGTTTGCCTTTTCATTGATAAAGTTATATTTTACATAAGAGCTGTCATAAACCTGAGCATTAAGTTGATAATGTGTTAATATTAAAAGTATAATAAAAAGCCTGCAAATAATAAACAAAACAGACTTTGTTTTTATTCTTAGTTTCAAAAATTTTACTAAACAGGACATCATCATTAAATTAACGGGAACTTAGCGTGGACACTTTGCCTGACGAAGATTTTTTGTAATCAAGGTATTCAAGCATCAAAGCATTGTATAACATTTTAGCTATCAATTTGGCTCCCCTTCCGCTAAAATGAGTAAAATCCTTATTAGCTAATGGAGGATTGGCATTAACCCAGGCAGGCATTGAATTATTACCGCCCATAGCCTCATATAAATCCCAAAAAAGACAGCCAGCTTTAAGTGCGGCATTTTTCTGAGCATTTCTAATTTTAATAATATTAGGATAAGATACATAATGTTCGTTTTCTTTAATAGCGACATCGGAAACGCCAACAACAATAATAGCAGCATCTGGCTTTAACTTTTTAAGCAACCTGAGTTGGTTAAGTAAAGCGTATTCATAATAATCATAAGAATCCACTATATAAGGCACAAGATTAACTCCAAACTGGAGTATGAATAATTTGACATTAAGACTGTCGTACATTGTCCTGAGCAGTTTAAAATCGTTTCTTGTAAACTCAAGCCCCGAACTGCCCCGCATAGGTATGTTGTCCACAAAAATCCCGTTCTTTCCATCAAAACATAAAGAATAAATGTCAGGAAGAACCTGGGCATTAAAATTAACTGAAAATTCGCCACCTGTATTATACAGCCTATATATTGCAAGACCTTCATTCATCCTCAGTGAATCAGTCTTTGAGGTTACATTTTTTTTATTAGAAAAATTCAATCTTAATAAATCTGTTTTATTATTCATAAAAACTGTAAAGCGGTTAAAAGCTTTATAAGACTTTATATTAAAACCAGCTTCTTTAGTCTGAAAACGAAGCGTGGACGCTTCGCCTAACGAAACGTTTCGCTTAACAGAGTCATCGGCTTTAAAATAAGATAAACAGTTCATCACACCAAAATCCCTTCTTTTGAGAGCCTTATCTTTAACACCAAACAAAGTAAATCTTTGCCAGCCCTCAGTATAATTTACCTGAATGTTTGGATTAGGTACAACCTGCACTAAAGGTAATAATCCTATACCGCTACCGCCAAAAGTACTCTGAAAATAATTTCTTATATCAGAAGTAACCCTATCGCCCTCAATCTGCGAATCCCCATAATGAAATATATGTAAAGGTTTTTTTGAATATTTTATACTATCAAGAGATTTAAAAAAAGATAACAACTGCGTTCTAACTGAATCTGGATATTCAAAACGCTTAGTTTTAGTTTTTAATGTATCTATATTTATTTTAAAAGTATCTTTTTTTATACTGTCTTCTACAGTTAAATCAAGACTATCTATACTAATAATTTTAGTTATATCAGCATAATGAATCGTATCTTTTTTTAAAATATCCCTGATATTATAAAATTTCAATACTTTATCACCATATAATTTTAATCCTTTTTCGGGATAGAAAAATGATAAAAGTAACAGAAAAAGAAATAAATAAAGAAAAAATATTAAGACTTTTTTTGGTTTCATAAAAAAAGCAAAACTAAAAATAATTTTTAATAACTAATAATTCTAATAATTCTACCACCCCTTCGGGGTTATGGAAATTGGGATGGATTTATATTTAATTTCTACCATCCTATCACCCCTTCGGGGTTTTTATCTTTTTGTTTTAAATAATTCTACCTTCCTACCATCCTATTACCCCTTCGGGGTTTTTATTATTTTGTTTTAAATAATTCTACCATTCTTTACCCCTTCGGGATTTTTATTATATTGAAATTAAAGGGGAAGAAACAAATAAGAAAAATATTTATAATTTTGCACTTTCAATTTAAAAAGAAAATGACAAGAAGTGAAATTAAAATATTGCTGCAAGGCAACGAAATAAAGAAAGAGATTAATGTAAAAGGCTGGGTTCGCACAAAAAGAGTAAGTAAGAACGTAGCATTTATAACACTTAATGATGGTTCAACAATAAATAACCTTCAAATAGTTATTGATTTTAATAAATTAGACGAAAATGAGCTAAACAGGATAAACACAGGAGCGGCTATATCTGTTGACGGCAAACTTATGGAATCCGCAGGCAGCGGTCAGAAAATAGAATTAATAGCAGATAAAATTGATATAATAGGCGAAGCCAACCCAGATGAATATCCACTGCAACCAAAAAAACATTCGCTTGAATTTTTAAGAGAAATAGCACACTTACGTTTTAGAACTAATACTTTTTCAGCAATAACAAGAATACGCCACGCTGTAATATTTGCCATACATAAATTCTATACAGAGCGAGGATTCTGTAATATTCATACACCAATAATCACAGGTTCGGATTGTGAAGGAGCAGGCCAGATGTTTAGGGTAAGCACTCTTGATGCCAAAACTCCGCCTCTTAATGATGACGGTACGGTGGACTTTAAACAGGATTTTTTCGGAAAAGAAACCAAATTAACTGTATCCGGACAATTGAACGTAGAGCTTGCCTGCCTCGCCTTATCTAAAGTTTATACCTTCGGTCCTACTTTCAGAGCAGAAAACTCAAACACCTCAAGACATCTTGCTGAATTTTGGATGATTGAGCCTGAGGTAGCTTTTTTTGATATAACTGATAATATGAACCTGGCTGAAGAATTTGTAAAATATCTTATTCAGAATACCATAGATAATTGTTATGACGACCTGAACTTCTTAAATAACAGACTAAAAGAAGAAGAAAAAAATAAACCACAGAATGAAAGAAGCGATATGGATTTGCTTTACAGAATTAATTTCGTTTTGGAAAACAAGTTTGAAAGAATAACTTACACTGAAGCTATAAGTATTTTGCAAGATTCTCCCTGGTATAAAAAAAAGAAATTTCAGTATAAAGTGGAATGGGGAATTGATTTACAATCGGAACATGAACGATATTTGGTGGAAAAACATTTTAAAAAGCCTGTTATTATTACAGATTATCCAAAAGATATAAAGGCTTTTTATATGAAGCAGAACGATGACGGTAAAACAGTCAGGGCTATGGATGTGTTGTTTCCACAGATAGGGGAGATAATAGGAGGCTCTCAAAGGGAAGAACTGCTTAATAAACTTCAGCAAAGAATTGTTGAGATGAATATACCTCAAAAAGATATATGGTGGTATCTTGACACACGTAAATTCGGCAGTGTTCCGCACAGCGGATTCGGATTGGGACTGGAAAGATTTATGTTATTCGTAACAGGTATGTCCAATATAAGGGACGTAATACCCTTCCCACGTGCTCCTCAAAATGCGGAATTTTAATAAGTTTATTTAACCTTAAATAGCACTCTTTGCAAAACAAGAGAAAGCAAAAAACCTATAAAAGCACCTAATAAAGCACCGCAAATTACATCAGACGGGTAATGAACACCAAGGTATATTCTACTATAAGAAACAATTGAAGCCCACATCAATAATGAATACTTCAATAGACTATTTAGCCAGTTTGTCGCAAAACACTTTCTAAATAAAGGAATAAGAAAAAAAACAAGACCGAAAGTATTGGCAGCGTGCGATGAAACAAAACCATACGAACCGCCGCAATTGCCATCTATTGTATATAATAAAGTTCTAACAGCAGGATTATGACAGGGTCGAAAGCGTTCAAACAAATTTTTAAATAAATGGTTTGAAAGCTGATCTGTCATAAATATTAAGATAATTAGAAATATTAGAATGATAAAAACCTGTTTTTTGTGAGATTTTATTAATAAAAACATTAAAAAAGCATATAAGGGTATCCATATTAATTTATCGCTTGCCCAATACATTACAAAATCAAATATAGTATTACTACTACCGTTAATTAATAACAATAAACTAAGGTCTAAATGTTTTATTAATTCAAATATATTTTGTAGCATTTTTCAATTAGTCAATTATTATAAAGATATAACCTGAATTTTCAACAGATAATTTGCCAATGTATTAATTTGAAAAAGAGGCAAAATTAAATAATTCTTATATTTTATATCTGAGAAATACTATTTCCAGTAATAGAAAAAATAGAGCCAGAATAATAAAAAGTTTATTTAACGGCATTCCGAGTTTAAAATCGCTTAATGCTTTATTTACAGCTTTGTTATTATTGTCAAAAATGCGATAGTTTTTTAACCCAGATTTAGACAATATATCCTTAAGCCCCTGTAAGTCATAATATTCAAGTATAGACTCATTTCTGTTGTAATTAAAAGCCAGACTTTGTAATAAATCATTATTTAAATAAAGATTATAAGCGCCTGCTTCAGTAATTCTGTTGTGTGTAAAAAGTACAGTATTATTAAGATTACTCCTTATTTCGGGTATAAAATTAAACCCCGAATTAGTACTTTTAATAAAAAAAGCATTATCCCTGGCTTCTGTATTTTCGGTAAATGTAATAGCTTCATCTTTTCCTATAGTATAATATAATTGAAAATACCTGGAACTAAACAACCCTATTTTATAAAGAGTCGGAACAAATAGCGGATGAGTCTGAAAATTGCCACTTTTAGAATCAAAAGGAGCAGCAAATAAATAAATTTTCCCTTTTCTGAATTTTGTCAGACTTAAAAAAACATTATCATTTTCAAAAGCGAGCAGGATTTCAGAATTATCGTTAGAGGCAGATGAAAATAAATAATAGTTACTTATCTTCGGCAGGTCAGCATTTTTAGGTATTTGTTCAAAAACATCATTAAAAAGATAACTATTAGTATTAATATAAGAAATTTTAGTTTTAACCGTATCTAATGACTTATAAACAGGTGCAGATACATTGGTTAAAAAAGCCCTGTAGCTTTCAATATCTATTTTATCTGAAGGTAAAACTAACAGAGAGCCGCCTTTTTCTATGAATTTCGTTAGCTCCTGTGATAAACCTGAAGAAATACTGATTAATGAATTAAGAATTATCAGGTTATTAGCAGATAAAGCTGTAAAATCTATCTTGTTTTTATCAACATTATTAACAACGAATACAGAGTCAGAAGAAAAAAGCGAACTAAGATAGAGGTTTTTGTCCGATTCATTAATGGATAAAATACTTACAGAATTTATAACTGTATAAGAAAAATAAAATTTATTATCAAAAACAATAGGAAAATCTGTCAATTCCACAGAGCCATTACAAAATCCCTTTTCTGTAATTTTATAAGGTATTTTTATTATAGTTTCAGTGCCTGCACTAATATTAAAAGAAGCTAATGCCTTTTGATTATTATTTACATATAACTTAACAGGCACTTTCTCATAATCAATTTCTGAATTATTAACAATTCTTACAGATAAAACAGTAGTCATATTTTGCCTTTTAACAGGATTGTCAAACCAGCAACTGTCTATAAAAAGATTCGCAGTTTTGTTAACATCTAAGGGAATAAAAAAATACTCAGATATAGTATCTTTTAGTTTAAATGGCGATGCATCTATAAATTTCTTTTGCAAATCCGAGATAATGAAAATATTATGATTATAATCTTTAAAATTTGAAAGAAAATCGGTCTGCTTTGAAAATATTTCAGTTAAAGATTTAAACGAAGACGATATTTTAACTTCATCAATTAAACTTAAAAATTCTTCTTTTGTAACTGTTTTTCTGTGTTTAGATTCAAAATCATTTGTTAGCAGGCAAAACATATCTGTATTCTTATAAAAAGCAGCTATCTCTTTAGCCTTTTCTTTAGCCTGCTCAATTAACTTCCCACTTTCATTATTAACCTCCATACTAAAGGAATTATCAATATATACTGAAATAATATTCCTTTGTTTTAACAAATTATGATTTTCAGATTTTGGAATATAAGGTTGCGAAAAAGCAAATACAAGACTAAGAATGGCTATAATCCTTGACGCAAGTATTAAATAATGACGCAGTTGCGACGTTTTCTTTGTTTTCTTAATTATCTCCTTTAAAAATTTTGTATCAGAAAAATACTCTTTTTTGTAACTCCTAAAATTAAAAAGATGTATAATAACTGGAATGATAATTAAAAAAGATGCAAATAAAAAAAATGGATTTATAAACTGCATTTATGTTTTTAAATAAAAACGCAAAATTATAATAAGTTTACTAACCTGGTTAAATCCTGATGTAGTTAGCTATAAATAAAAAGGATATCAAAATTGTGATATATCTTTAAGTTCGCAGGTTTATACCTTTGTTAAAATTTATTACTTAATTAATAATTCAGCTTAATAATAAAAATATAAATTTGTGGTTTAATATCAGATAAAAAAAATTTAATGAATAAAACAGTATTAATATTAATAATCAATATACTATTTATCTTAAATTGTATTAAAAGTAATAATACTTTTATTATAAATAAAAATGCAGAAGAATATGATTTATCTCAATATCTTCAAATTTATATTGACAACTCCCTTAAACTAAATTATGAAGATATATTAACGACTTCAGAGCATATAAAATTTATTAATACTAAAACAGAAAACCTTAGTTATGGCTTTAAAAACGCTGCCTTCTGGTTGAAATTTTCTATATTAAATAAAACAGACCAACCCCAAAATTTAATCTTTGGTATTTTCAATTCTGACATTAATTTTATTGATTTTTATGAAAACTCTAATGACTCCACAATAAAAAAATTTTTCACTGGCGAATCCAGAAAATTTAAAGACAGAGATATAAATCACAGGTATTATTTATTTAACTTGAAACTTGAACCTGGACAAAGTTCTACTTATTATATTAGAGCCTATAACAATGGAGATTCAATGTATCTGCCCCTAAAATTTTATCAATTTAACAGTTACTTTCAAAAAGACTATATAAATTTAATAATAATAGGTTTTATCTTCGGTTTATTTCTTTTTATAATTATTTATAATTTCTTTCTCTTTATTACTATTAATGATAAAATATACCTTTTCTATTCTTTATATGCATTATTTCTTTCTTTATTCGTTTTTAATATAGAAGGCTTATCATATCAGCTTTTCCTGTT
>JAGODS010000367.1 GCA_017998135.1 Bacteroidales bacterium | reverse complement strand
TGCTTTCTGAAAAAAACACTGATTTCAGATATGATGATTTGGTTGAAAATTCTATATATGTAGAGGGAGAAGCAGACGACAATTTTGGGAAAAATGATTTTATAGTGTTTTATGCAAAGGGACCAGCTGTCTGGTATTATGATACAACAGAAACAAGATTTGAGCATAAGAAAAATCTTTATTCCGATTATAGTTATTATTTTTTGAATTTTAATTCAACAGAGGGTAAAAGGGTAGAAAAAGCCGATTTTAAAACAACTAATCCCGATTTTGTTGTAGAATCATTTAATGATTTTGATTTTTATGAAAAAGATAATGTAAATCTTATAAAGTCAGGGAAGGAATGGTATGGAGAAATTTTTGATATAATTACTAATTATAGTTTTGGTTTTAGTTTTGCAGATATAGATAAAAATACTGATATTAATATTAAAATAGCAGTTGCAGCTCGCAGTACTGCTATTTCATCATTCAGATATGTCGTAAACGGCAATATATTTAGTCAATCTGTATCATCTATACCGCCAAATTCATATAATTATGATTATGCAAAAAATGCAACCGGCATTTTCAAATTTAAGACTACATCGGATAATATAAATCTTACAATAAATTATGATAATAGTGCATCCGGCTCTATTGGCTGGCTTAATTATATTGAATTAAATTTAAAGCGTAATTTAATATTTCGCAATGGACAATTAAGTTTCAGAGATGCCGCCTCTGTGGGGAAGAATAATGTTGCTGAATTTAAAATAAAAAATGCAACTCCAAACCTTACTATATGGGACGTTTCCGATATTAATAATATTAAATCAATAAAAGGAACATTAAGTAACAATGTTTTATCTTTTGTTCAACCAACATCTTTATTAAAGGAATTTGTAGCTTTTGATTATACGTCTTTTTATACTCCTGAAATAATGGGGCAGGTTCAAAATCAGAATTTACATTCTCTGAAAAATATAGATTTGGTAATAGTTTCTTATAAAGATTATTTAGCAGAGGCAGGGCGGCTTGCCGAGTTGCATAAAAAATACGACAGCCTTTCGGTTGTTATTGTTACGCCGCAGGAGATATATAATGAATTTTCATCGGGCGCACAGGATATTTCTGCAATCAGAGATTTTATGAAAATGCTGTATGACAGGGCAGCAAATCAGGATGAAGCGCCTAAATATCTTCTTTTGTTTGGTTCTGCGTCTTATGATTATAAAAGCAGGATGAAAAATAACAAAAATTTGGTTCCTACTTATGAATCAAATGTATCGCTCTTGCCAACTTCTTCTTACGTAACGGATGATTATTATGGATTGCTTGATGATAATGAAGGTGAAAACTCAAACGGAGACCTTGATTTAGGTATTGGACGTTTCCCTGTTAATACAATTCAACAGGCAAAAGAAGCAGTTGACAAGGTGTATAGATATTATGCCAATAATTTTCTGCCTGCTGCTAAATCTTCAACAGATAATATAATCCCCAATTTAGCAGACTGGCGCAATATTATTTGTTTTGTAGCAGATGATGAAGATAGTAATTTGCATATTTCACAATCCGAACAATTAGCTATTAATTTAGAAAATAATTATAAACAGTTTAATATAGATAAAATATATTTTGATTCTTATAAACAAATATCAACTCCCGGTGGACAAAGATACCCTGAAGTAAATGCAGCTATTAATCAGAGGATGGAAAAGGGAGCTTTGTTAATAAATTATACGGGTCACGGCGGCGAAGTGGGCTGGTCCCATGAAAGAGTCCTCGAAATTTCGGATATAAACAATTGGACTAATACTTATAATATGCCGGTCTTTCTCACAGCAACCTGTGAATTTAGCAGGTTTGACGACCCCGAAAGAACGTCTGCAGGCGAATATGTATATCTTAATTCTAATGGTGGAGCTATTGCTCTTTTTACCACTACAAGGCTCGCATATTCAAATTCAAATTATACTCTTAACAGGAACTTTTTTGAAAATGCTTTTAAAAAGGTTAATAATAAATTTTATACAATGGGGGATATTATCAGACAGGCAAAGGTATTAAGCGGTTCTACCATATATATAAGAAATTTTGTTTTACTTGGCGACCCGGTTCTTAGAATGGCAATTCCTGAATATAAAGTTATTACTGATTCTGTTAATCATAAACCGGTTAATCTATCAATATCGGATTCTTTAAAGGCAATGTCAGCTATTTCAATTTCAGGTAGAATTATTGACCAAAACGGTATGCTTGCCGATAAGTTTAATGGCGTTGTTTATCCTCTTATTTATGATAAGGCTGCAACTATTTCCACGCTAGCAAATGATGCAGCAAGTTTTGTAAAGAACTTTCAGATACAAAAAAACATTATATATAAGGGTGTTATTCCTGTGGTAAATGGATTGTTTTCTTTTGATTTTATTGTTCCTAAAGATATTATGTATAATTTCGGCAATGGGAAAATAAGTTATTATGCTACTGATTCTGTTAGAGATGCCAATGGATATTATGATAATATTATTATAGGCGGTTCGCTTACTGATAATATTGCTGACACTAAAGGACCTAATATAAAATTGTTTATTGATAATGAAAGTTTCGTCTCAGGGGGTAATACGGGTGTTAATCCCCTCCTGATTGCGCATATTGAAGACCAGAGCGGAGTTAATATGACAGGTAACGGTATAGGACACGATATAACAGCTTTTCTTAATAATACTTCCCAACAGGAAATAGTCCTTAATGATTATTACCACTACGATTTAGGAACTTATAAGAAGGGAAAAATTAATTATAAATTTTCAGG
>JAGODS010000366.1 GCA_017998135.1 Bacteroidales bacterium | reverse complement strand
ATGAGGAGCTGCCTGTGTTTAATAAAATTATTCCTTTTGCTGTTGAAACTGTAAAAAGTTTTATTTTATCAGGCATAGAAAGAACAATGAATTTTTGTAATAAAAAATAATCATATTATCAATATCATCCCTACTACCATCCTTTCACCCCTTCGGGGTTTTTTGGTTGGCTTTCAACAATTTAAAATAATTCTACCATCCTTTTACCCCTTCGGGGGTTTTTTGGTGGGCTTTCTAAAATTAAAAATTCTACCATCATTTCACCCCTTCGGGGTTTTTTGGTGGGCTTTCTAAATTTAAAAATTCTACCATCCTTTCACCCCTTCGGGGTTTTTTGGTGGGCTTTCTAAATTTAAAAATTCTACCATCCTTTCACCCCTTCGGGGTTTTTTGGTGGGCTTTCTACAATTTAAAATAATTCTACCATCCTTTCACCCCTTCGGGGTTTTTTGGGAAACATTAAACATTAAAAAGTATAAGGTTTAATTAAATTTTTATACATTTGTAAACTAAATTTTCAGATTATGAACAAGTGTTTTATCTTGCTATTATTGGTTTTTACAAGCTATTTATCACAAGCTCAGGTTAAGGATAGTCTAAAACCTGCCAAAAGCGTGCAAGCTGACTTGCCAAAAGTGCAGGACAGTCTTAAAGCGACTACCGACAGCCTTCATACAGATACTGTCAAATCAAAAGAACTTATAGAAGAGGAACGAATGAAGACTTTTTATAATGAGGGAACTAAGTTATTACAGGAGAAAAAATACAAAGAAGCTATAATAAACTTTGACTCCGCCCTCAATATAAGGCCTGCATTTGCCAAAGCCTATTACAACCGTGCAACAGCCTGGCTGGAACAGAAAAAATATCAGGAAGCAATCAATGATTTCACAACAACTATAGAATTAGAGCCTGACAATGCGAATGCATATTTTAACAGGGGTTTAATATATTATGAACAAAAAGACGAAAAAAATGCTCTTTATGATTTTACCAAGACAATTGAAAAGGACTCAAAGAATGCTGAGGCATTTTTCTACAGAGGTTTTTACAGATTCGGGATGAAGCAATATGCAGGCGCAATTGAAGATTATAATAAAGCTATTGATTTAAAGCCCGATTATGTTTATGCATTAAACGACAGAGCAAGCGCCAAACAGATGCTGAATGATATAACGGGGGCTCTGGCAGATTATACTTCCGCCTCGCTAATTAACCCGAAACTTCCTTATGTATGGAACAGTATAGGCAGTATGCAAAGCCTATTAAAAAACTTTCAGGCAGCAATAACGGCTTATGATAAAGCTGTTAAAACAGATAAGGATTATTATATAGCATTTAATAATCGCGGTATCGCCAAACTCGAATCAGGTGATATAAAAGGGGCTATTGATGATTTCTCCGCTGCTATTAATATAAAAAATGATTATGCCTTTGCTTATAACAACAGAGCTAATGCCAAATATAAACTTGAGGACTATAAAGGCGCTGTTGAAGATTATAATAAAGCTATTGAAATACAGCCCAATTATGCCGAAGCCTATTTAAACAGAGCTATTTCTAAAGAAATGCTCAGAGATGAAACCGGAATGTGCGAAGATTGGAAAAAAGCTGCCGAATTAGGAATTAAATCAGCCGAAAATTACTATAATAATCAGTGTTTGAATAATGAATAATGAATGTTAAATTATAAATTATATTATATGAATTTACAAATTTCTAAAAATTACATACTATTCTTTCTTATCATATTTTTTAGCTTTGCTCACAAACCTGCAATTGCACAATTGCAAAATGTGGAATTTAGTAAAGATAATTTTAAAGACAAGAAAAAAGAACTCGGAGAAGCGAAAGATAACCTCAGCAAAGGCGACAGGCTTATTGAAAAGGAAAATGGTAAAGAGGCTGAAGCGCTGCTTTTTTATTTAAAAGCCCAGGAATTTAATCCTGACAATGCATTACTAAATTATAAAATTGCTATTTGCTATATGTCATTATATAAACATTCCAATGCCATACCCTATTTTGAAAAAGCATACCTTATCAACCGTACAATAAAACCTGATTTAATTATGCTTTACGGCAGAGCTTTACATCTGGATTATAAATTTGATGAAGCTATAAATAAATATAAAGAAGCAAGACAACTTTTTACAGCCAAAGAACTATGGGAAGAGAAAAAAGGTGAACTGATGGATAGAAAAGTTGCAGAATGTTTGAATGGAAAAGAACTTGTAAAGACCAAAACACGCTGTTTTATTGACAACGCTGGCGGAAGCGTCAACTCGCCCTTCCCTGACTATAGTCCTATTATCACTGCTGATGAGAGTTTTATGGTATTCACTTCTAAAAGAGACAATACAACAGGCGGCAAAATAGACAACCGTATTGGCAAATATTTTGAAGATATATATTTCTCTACACGAAATAACAAACAATGGACAGCTGCGTTGAATGCCGGAAAACCACTAAATTCCGAAGCCCATGATGCCACTGTCGGTATGTCGCCTGACGGACAAAAACTACTTGTTTATTACGACAACAAAAAGAACTCAGGCGATATCTACCTCAGCACCCTCAAAGGCGAACAATGGTCTAAACCACGTAATATAGGCGATAATATTAATACTGAATTTCACGAGGCTGTCGCCTGTTTCTCACCTGACGGCAGAAGCCTTTACTTTGTCAGCAACAAACCCGGCGGCTTCGGCGGCAGCGATATCTACGTTTCCAATTTAATAGTGAGTAAAAAAAAGGAGGAATGGGGACCTGCTGTCAATTTAGGCTCTGTTATCAAC
>JAGODS010000365.1 GCA_017998135.1 Bacteroidales bacterium | reverse complement strand
TAAAGAAACCCTGAGGGTCTGTATAATAAAAAGCTTCGGCATCAAATTCTCCAGGATTCCAGCCTTCACTATCTGCCCATTCTAAAGCAAAATTCAAATCTTGAAGAGTCATTGTTTTGACCTGAAAAGTTTTTTCTCCTTTTTTTGGCTTAATTATTTTTTTTTCTGTTTTTTTATTCTTCATATTTTATTAATTATTAGTGTTTTCTTATCAAATTATAAAAAAAATCAGTTGGTAAAAATAATATTATTTTCATAACGGATAAGAAAAATTTAGATAATTTAGCAAAATATTTTAAAAATGAAAACCTTTTACCTCATAGGACAATATTTTGGCTTTTTACTCAAGGTTTTCCGAAAACCTGAGAAAGGCAAAGTGTTCAGACAACAGACATTAATTGAAATTGATGTTCTGGGAATTGAATCTTTAGGAATAGTAGCTATCATTTCCGTATTTATGGGAGCTGTCTTAGCAATACAGACAGCTTCAAATATAGATAATCCCCTAATCCCCTTATATACCATAGGCTTCGCAACACGTCAATCAATGGTGCTTGAGTTTTCACCGACAATAGTAAGCCTTATACTTGCAGGGAAAGTAGGCTCCCGCATTTCCTCCGAGATTGGAACAATGAGAATCACCGAGCAGATAGACGCGCTGGAAATAATGGGTATTAACTCAGCCCAACATCTCGCACTACCCAAAATAACAGCTTCTCTCATCATCAATCCCGTCCTGATAACCATAAGTATGTTTTGCGGTTGTATAGGCGCTTACTTAGCATCAATGCTTTCCGACCTCGTTACTTCTTACCATTTTATAGAAGGATTACAATTGGAATTTAAGATATTTCATCTCGTTTACGCTTATATAAAAACCCTCGTTTTCGCTTTTATCATTTCATCTGTCTCCGCCTTTTTCGGTTATTATGTTAGCGGCGGCGCACTGGAAGTAGGACGCGCCAGCACCAAAGCCGTTGTAAGCAGCAGTATTCTTATCATTTTATTTAACCTCATTTTAACTCAACTATTATTAGTATGATAGAAGTTATAAATCTTTTCAAATCCTTTCCTAATAAGTCCATTCTTGAGGATATAAGCCTGGTTTTTGAACAGGGCAAAACCAATCTTGTTATAGGGCAAAGCGGCTCAGGCAAAACAGTCCTTATTAAATGTATTGTGGGATTGGTAGAAATAGATTCAGGACAGATACTCTATAATAACCGCCCTTTCAACACTATGAATTTTGAAGAAAAAAAAAGCATAAGACAGGAAATAGGGATGATATTTCAGGGCGGCGCTCTCTTTGATTCAATGAATGTAGAAGAAAATATAAGCTTCCCCCTTAAAATGTTCACTAATCAGTCAGCCGAACAAAACAGGGATAGGACTAACTTCTGCCTCAAGAGAGTGAACCTTGAAAATGTAAATAAACTATACCCAGCCGAAATAAGCGGGGGTATGAAAAAAAGAGTTTCAATTGCAAGAGCCATAGCTCTTAATCCCAAATACCTCTTCTGCGATGAACCTACTTCGGGTCTTGACCCTAAAACTTCCGTTATAATTGATAATCTTATCAGCGAAATAACTGAGGAATATAATATTACTACAGTCATTAATACCCACGATATGAATTCGGTTTTTGAAATAGGTCAAACCATCGCTTTTATTAATAAAGGCAAACTTTGGTGGCGCGGTAATAAAGATAATATTCTAAATTCCAATAATAACGAACTCAACGATTTTATACTCGCCAGCCAACTTCTTAAAAAACTAAAGAAATAACATCAATCCATTAGCACATTATTAAATGAATTTCCTTGATATAATACTTCTGTTACCACTTTTGTGGGGCGTTTACAAAGGCTTCAGCAAAGGATTAGTTGTAGAACTCGCTTCAATAGTAGCACTTATTTTAGGTATATATTTAAGCATACACTGCTCGGGTTATGCTGCTAAAATATTAGTAAACAGCTTTGGGCTCACTTCAAAATATATCAACCTTATAGCTTTCGCAGTTACTTTTATTGCAGTAATATTTATAGTCTATGCTCTGGCTAAACTTATAGAAAAACTACTTGACTTAGTCGCCTTAAAATTTATAAACAAACTATTGGGTGCGCTGCTCAGTCTTTTAAAATACGCATTTATCCTTAGTGTAATACTTTTTATTATCAATGCTTTTGATACAAACAAAAAACTTATAGGCAAAAAACAGCGCAGCCAATCCTACCTCTACTCGCCGTTATCAGCCTTTGCCCCTTTCATTCTGCCTGTAATCAAAAATATAGACACTCAAAATATGCCATCTCTCCTTAAAGACGATATGATTAAAGAATATAAAAAATAATTTTTTCACTTTCTTTACTTCCTTCTATACTCTTTCTTCTTATATTTTGCTTTCTTATCAAAAGTTTTATTATCAAAATGCTTCTTACCCTTTTTATTTCTGAAACTATCTTTTTTATTGTCTTTGCTTTTAATACCCTGTTTTGAATCATCCGAAGCGTCCACCCTTACTTTTCTTTCATTATAAATTTCATTTTTAAAAGATTGGATAATATTATCCAAAAGCTCAGGCTCGGTATCAATAAAAGAATAAACTTTTTTAAGATTTATCCTGCCGAACTTAGCAACAGGAATACCAGAAACCGAACTTAAATATTTAGCTAAGGACCCTTTATCAAAGCCATCCATCTCACCGAGATTAATAAAAAAACTTGCTGTACCCGCCTCTCTATTCCTCTGTATATGGTCTTTTCGGGCAACATCTATATTAAGGTCGCCCGCATTCCTGTAATAC
>JAGODS010000364.1 GCA_017998135.1 Bacteroidales bacterium | reverse complement strand
GTTGATAACAGTATTAAAAAAAATTGATGAGCCAACAGTTATTAAACCATACACTACAATAGAAAAATTTAATAAGATGGCAGAAAAAAATCCTGATATAAATATACTGAAGGATAAATTCGGGTTGGATTTGAATTTCTAATTTTTTTATTTTTTTAAAAAAAGAAGAGAGTTAAAGAAGGCATAAAAGACTACACCTGCCTGCACTTCCAGCATTGATTCAAACAGAAAATTAAAAGCAACCAAGAAAATAAACATCAGATAAATAATGTTTTTTTGCCTGATAGCAATTATAGCAGGTAAAATCAGAGAACTCAGGAAAATGATAAAGCCTAAAAAACCGGTGGCTATAAAGCTTTGCAGGTATTGATTATGTGCATTAAGTTTTAGGTTGTAAGCAGTAGTCATTTTTTTTTCTTTATATTTCCTCATTAATTCGTCTTTAATATCCCCTGTCCCTACTCCAAAAAGAAAATTTTCTCTTATGATTTCTAATGATGTTTTCCAGATTAATATTCTCTCACTGGTGCCATCGCTTGTATTTGCTGATATTTTAGTCATTTCTAAAGTTTTTTTAGCAATTTCTATCCTGCCGAATGAATAGGGAAATATTTTGTATAAACAGAAAAATAAAGATAAGGCTACAAATAATATCAAAATGCTTCTTTTAATCTTTCTTATTTTGACTGTGTAATAAAAAATGAAGAAAATAAATATTAAAAGAAAGGAAAATATGCCTGATTTGGAACTTAACAGAACTATTATTAAAATAAAATATAATATCATCAGGCTATTAATTATCCAACTTTTATTTCCAATCGGATTATTCATTGTCTTGTAAATTAAAAAGATAATTGCAAGTATTAAAAACATTGCATAATAACTCGGATGAAAGAGATATGAAAACTCTTTGTAATAAAAAACCAGGGAGTTGTCTTCTTTAAAATATCTTATAAAAGCTCTGATAAGGCAAAAAAGAGAACCTGCAATACAAGATATTATATAAGAATTTTCTATCTTTTCATAATCTAATTTCTTAAAGAAATTTATATATAAAGAGCCTAAAATCAATGGAAAAAATAGTAAAGCTAATTTTATCTCTAAGTCAAACAAAGCGAATCTAATATTGGATGAATATGTTATCCCTGCAAGATAAATCAGATAATATGCTATAAAAAACAGAAAGATTTTGTTTTGGTATAAAATCTTGAATTTATTTGTAAAAGCACCTGTAAGCAGCCATAATACTGAAATCAATATAATTAATAATGAACTTATAGTTTTGATTAAAGGGATAAAAAGACTTAATAAGATTAGAAGCCAGTAATAATATTGGTTTTGATTTATCTTTATTGTTTTTATCATTTTCCCGGATTATTTATTAAACAAAAGATTGAAAAATTCTTCATTTATTATATCCCTGTTAAAATATTCCTTAACAAAATTGTATCCGTTATTTCCTAAAGTTTGAGCAATATCGGGATTTTTATACAAATATAATATTTTGTCAGTCAGGTCTGTTTCGTTTTCGGGCTCAAAAGCTAAAGCGCATTTCCCCTGTTCAACAAACAATTGATAAGCTTCACCTTCAACACCAAGCAAAACAGGCTTTGACATTGCAAGACATTCAAGGGTTTTTGAAGGTATTGCACCTTTAAATAATTCTAATTTTTTAAGAGGAATAATAGCTGCATTAATAGCTTTAAGCAGTGCAGGTATTTCATTTTTGTTTAAAGCATCAAAAAAAATAATATTAGAAAGAGAATAATCATTAGCTAAGTTGATTAGACGTTGCTTTTCAGGACCATTGCCTATAATTACAAATTTAACAGTCTCTTCTTTTTTTAATAATTTAGCAGCTTTAATAATAACATCCAAGCCTTGTGCATACCCAATTATTCCTGCGTAGCATAATATAAAATCATTTGTGGCAATGCTATGCTCTGTTCGCCAGTCTTTAATAATATTTTGAGGATTGAAAAAAGAAAAATCTATGCCGTTTCTAAACCACCAAATCCTTTTATCCTTTATTCTTTTAGCAATATTATTAACAATTCCCTGTGTTTGACAGGTAATAAGGTGGGAATGCCTGTATAAATATTCTTCAAGCATATAGGATATATTTAGCAGGAATTTATTGTTAATAATACCTAATTTTTCGGCTGATTCAGGCCATAAATCCGAAACATTAAAAATAAGTTTTGCTCCTTTAGCTTTTTTTAATAATAAGGCAGTTATTCCAAGAAAAAGAGGCGGAGACTCGCATAGTATAAAATCCTGTTTTCTTATTTTTATAAGCCCTATAAATAAAGAAGTAATAACAAAAGAGAAATAGTTAAGTAATCTTGATATAATATCTCTATTAGAACTAACATATATTTTGCAGCGATGTATTTGAATAGCGTCAATTTTTTCCGTGCAATACCATTTCTTCTCATAACCCTTATAAATTTTCATTTGGGGGTAATTAGGCATAGCAGTAAGCACGCTGACCTCAACTCCCTTAGAAAGCAGGAAGGTTGCGAGATTATGCAACCTGTTTTGAGGCGCCCCTGTTTCAGGCGGATAATATTGAGTTAAAATTAGTATTTTCATTGTAGCTTTGTTAATTACCGTCAATCCATAATATTGAATTTGTATATAAGAGCATCTCTAATAACTCTATAAAACACTTAACCACAAAGATTCTGTGTTAATAATTGCAAAAAATAATTAATTTTGCATTTACAAACACAATCAAAATTCTAAGAGCGGACAAGTTCCAGCTCGGTTAGGGCAGTCTTTTCAGGCTGCTCTAATTTTAT
>JAGODS010000363.1 GCA_017998135.1 Bacteroidales bacterium | reverse complement strand
CATTGACAGGGTAACCAACCAGCAGGCTTATATTTTCTTTAGTATCATAACCGGCAACCCAGCCTTCTTTGAGATGAAAGGTGTTTCCGTAGTAGCGTTCCATTGCGGGTTTGCGTTCTTCTATTTTCCCATTTTTATCGGGGAAGTAATAGACATCTGAAGTATCAGTAGCTTTGCCTATTTGAATTAAGGGGTTAATTCCAATAATTCGGATTTCGTTATCCATATCGCTGAAGGCATAGCGTACTTCAAGCAATTCTGTATTGCCATACAGCGTTATATATTTTTCAATTTTATTATTGTGTATGTTGGCAAAGACTTTGACCTGCAAATAGTCTCCTTCGGCTTTAGTGATTTCGTAATTAAAAACCGTATGTCCTTCAATAGTTGGATAACCTATAAATTCTTCCAGTCCGCCGTAAGGATAAAAAGCTCTTGTGCCTGCAGGAGTCCCTGCCCAGGGCGGCTTATTGGGGTAGAGTTTGAATAAGAGATTATCGCCATTTGATTTAAGGATGTATTCTATAACTCTACCGCCAAACAGTAGAACCGTTGCTTTGACTTTGGAGTTTTCCAATATAATTTCAGGTAATCCGTCTTTATCAGCGTCTTCGGTCCTAATATTAGCAATGAATTTATCTTTACTTTTGCTTTTAAAATTATTAACTGTAAGTTTGGCTTTCTGCTCAAAGTTTAAGGTATTGGCTGTGATTTCGTAAACTCCTGCTTTCAGTTTAAGGGATTGTATAAATTGTTTATTCTGCCAGTATGGTACTGATACTTCCTGAGAGTAAGAGAAAAAATCTTTACCTGTAAGTGAGTTAACTTCTATATCAACAGTGTGTTTTTCATTAGTAGAGAAATTCCAGATAGTTATAGGAAAGTCAATATTACCGGGAGTTGCAGTCAGCAGCGAAGGCATACTTATAACCTGCGGTATGTCAAGACAAGTTAGTGAATAAAGAGTTTTGTTAATAGCGGGAGAATTAAAGCTGACGCCGACAGGCAGCTCTTTGCCACAAGCTTTAACATTTATTTTTAATTCATAAAAGATATGTTTTTTTTCTCCCGGTTTAAGGCTAAGCTCGTTGTTAAAATTATCTTTAAGTTCAACTGACTGGGGTAGGAAGAAGTTTAATTTACCTGTAATGTTTTTATTATATAGGTTTTCCACAGTTATTTTTATCTTATTATCTTCCACAAAGCAGCGCAGGTTAAGCGATGGCTGGAAGTTGTTTTCAAGGAATTCTTCGTCTAATAAAAGCATTCTTAGAGTTGTTTTCAAATCTTCAGGACCTGCCATTTCAGCTTGGGGAAAGAGAGCTACTGCTTTTTTGTCCATTATGGATTTTAATATAAGAGACTGGTCGGGGCTGGCATTTTTTTCTATAAATAAGACCATAGCGGGAGGAACTTTATATTCTATCCTTCCTGCGTTGGTAATAAAAGCTTTGTTGAGGGTGTCAAGTTGTTTTTGATCTGCTTGCGAGTTAATGATATATCCGCTGAATCTGCCTGCTTCCTTATTTTTAGCTTCAGACAGGTTTGCAAAGAAAAAACCTTTATTTTCTTCTGACCAGTCAAGACATTGCGTTAAAGTGTTATCCTGTACATCAGGGAATGTCTTCATCCCATACATCACACCTCCCGTGCCATATTGTCCGGGCAGGAAGAGATATGGAAAACCTATTTCTTTCAGATTCTTATTTACTCCGTCAATCTGCATATAATCATTATAACCGCTAAGCATTACGAAAGAACAGGAGCTTTGAAGAGCTTTGTCTATTAGTTTATAGGGGTTAAGTGTATGCTGGGTGATAAGTAAATAGTGGCTATGAACACCGGTCCAGCCTTTAAGGATATTATATTTCTCAATATTGGCGAGAGTAATTTGAATATACTTGTATAATCTGTCAGCTTCTTCTTTGGTCTGGCTCGCAATGACAAAAAGATTGCGGTTGCCCTGTTCTATGATGAAAGCCTTGTTGCGGCGATATTGCAGATTTTCCGGCAATCGTTTTATCAGAGCTTTTACTGCGGGTTCACGGTCAGTACCTATAATAATTAAATTCTCTTCTTTGTGAAAATTGTCCAGGCTAAGTTTGGATGCTTCGTCTAAAGTATTTAAAGGGAAATTTATGGTTTTGATTTTTTTATATTCCCGATAAAGATTGTTAATAAAACCTTTGCTTATATATAGTTCGTCAAGCAGCAGTTGATTACCGATGCTGTTTTCCATTTGCCACAAATCGCTTTCTATTTTAGATTTGGCTACTTCATATAAGCCATTTAGATTATAAAGGTCCCAGCTATAATTGTCCCATCTGTCAGTATATCCCTCAAGGTTATAAGAGGTTTTTCGTAGTTTACCTGTTTCGTAAGCTTTGTTAAGTTCTTGTGCTGATAAATGCCCTGTTGCAAGTATTAAGTATATGCTAATGAATAGAAAAGAAATGATTTTTTTCATAGATAATATATTTTATTCGGTTTGCAAAAGTAAAATAATTTAAAAAAGAACATAGTTTGCGGATTTCTTAATATTTTTTACTTTATTAAGAAAAATTGTCTTTAGGCGGAACATCCAAGTTTCACCTGGTTTTTGAATATTTCGGATTAGTTTAAATGCTTTTTTATTGGTATGCTCTTAATATTCAATAAGTATAGGGGACTTCTAAAAACTCAGAACTCCTGACTTAGACGCAGATTAACCTGACGCGATTTTATATAATAACCTGAGAGTTGTACCTGGATAAAATGTTTCAGTTTCATTTAATAGTTGACACAATTTTTTAGCAGCTTTGTTATC
>JAGODS010000038.1 GCA_017998135.1 Bacteroidales bacterium | reverse complement strand
TAAAAAGAAGCATTTTAAAACAGATGTTATAAATAAAGCTATTTTTGAGGCAGACAGTTTTATGTATAATGAAGGTATAGCTGCTGTTGCTGATATATGCAACAGTAATTTATCCTTCAATATAAAGAAAAACAGCAAATTATTTTATCATAATTTAATAGAAATCTTTGGTTCTGACAGTTCTAAGGCAGAGACTACCTTTAATAATGCTATTCAGCTTTACAAACTTTCCTCATATAATTTTCCAGGTTCTATAGTTCCCCACGCTCCCTATTCAGTTTCAAATTCTTTATTTAATCTTATCAAATATTTCTCTGAATCTAATAATACCCCTTATTCTATTCACCTTTTAGAAAGTGAAGATGAAATTGATTATTTTTATAATAAATCCGGTAAAATTCAGGAACGTATTAAATTATTAAATATTGACAACCATTCTTTTAAGCCTACAGGACTAAGCCCTTTAAATTCTATCTTACAATTCCTCCCAAAAAATAACAATATACTATTCGTTCATAATACTTACATAAATAAAGAAGATTTAGATTTTGCTTCTCTCAATCTTCCTAATCTGTTTTTTTGCTTTTGCCCCTCATCTAATTTATTTATTGAAGAAAAATTACCCGATATAAACCTCTTTGACTTCAATAAGCAAAATATATGTATTGGCACAGACAGCCTTGCCTCTAATTCCTCTCTTTCTTTAATACGGGAATTGATTAATATATCAACGTATTACTCTGAAATTTCTCTGCATAACCTTCTTAAAGCTGCAACTCTTAATCCTGCAAAATATCTTGGCATTGATAATAAGTTTGGTTCCTTTGAAAAAGGTAAATACCCTGGCGTTATTCTTCTCAAAAATTTAAACCTGACTAATTTAAAACTAAGCGATAATTCATCAGTTCAACTTATATGAAAATTACCTTGCCAGCCAGGTTGCGGGGTTTAGTAAACTCTTGTCCCTCCATATTTCAAAATGCAATTCCGTTTTATTATCAGAAGCATCAGTTGCTATTTTTCCTATATTCTGCTTGGTTTTAACAATATCACCTTTATTAACATAAACCTCACTAAGATTGGAATAAACAGACAGATAAGCACCGTGTCGAATTATAATAGCTTTGTTAGCACCGGGAATATTTATTACAGCAGAGACTTTGCCATCAAATACCGCCCTTGACTGCGCCCCACCTTCAGTTGCTATATCTATACCATTATTTTTAATCATAATCCCTTTTAATGCAGGATGGGGATGCTCACCAAAAGAAGATGAAATAACACCCTTAACAGTAGGCCATGGCAATTTGCCTATATTCTCCGAAAAACTGCGTGACAATTTCTGCTCTTCGGGCGTAAGAATATAATTTAAAGTTTTAGTTTTTTTCTCTTTACCTTCTTCTTTCTTTTCTTTATTAACAATTTCTTTTTTTTCATTTTTTCTTGCAGACTCAGCTATTTCCCTTGCTATAATTGCTTCTATCTGCCTTTGCAAAGCAATAGCAGCTTTCTGCTTGGCGTTTAAGGTTTGCTGCAATTTTTTTTGATTCTTTTTTAATTGCGACAATTCAACATCCTGTTGTTTTTTCTCTTTAACTAAAGTACTGTTTTCCTGTTCATTAGTTTTCTTTAACTGCTCTTTAGTATTTTTTATTTGATTAAGCTCACTTATTTGTTTACCAATTTTTTTTTCAGTTTCTTTTATCAACTCAACCTGTTTTTTAAGATATTCATTATATTGCTGGATATATCTTAATCTCTTATATGCCTGATTAAAATCTTCTGCCGAAAAAACAAACATTAACCGGTTATAAACATTACGATTTTTATGTGCTGCATAAACCATTTTAGCATAACCTTCCTTCAATCTCTTCAATTCATTATTAAGTTCATTTATATTATTCATTCTAATTTTAATTTCTGTTATTGTCTTTCTCAGTTCAAAGTCAATAGCATTTATCAGTTGTTTCCGTTTCTCTATTTTTTTATTGAGTAATAATATTTGATTTAGCGATAACTTAGCTTTTGCTTTGTTATCCAGTAAAAGTTTATTATAATAGTTTATTTCTTCCTGTAGCTTTTGCTTTTCATTTTTCAATTTATCTTTATCCTGAGCAAAAGCAATATTGCTTATCATTAAAACCAAGACAAGTATAAATAATATTTTATTTAATATGCTTTTAAACATAAGTATTTGAATTAAAATTCCTTAATTCGTAATTCATAATTATTATATCCTTCTGGTATTTTAAAAGGGAAAACTGCTTTACTATCTATATTTATTTTTGAATAATTCAATTTAACTTTGATTGGCTCTTTATCACTTATTGTTATATCAATTTCGGAAGGGAAAAGTTGTTTTGTTACTTCTTCAAATTTATTATAGTTTATCTCATACTTACGATTTTCCTTTATTTCATTAATAAACACTTTAGTAATCTTAAAAGTTGAAGGGTCCAACAAAATGTCCTGAAGTAAAATTCTTATTGGCTCATTGCTTTGTCTGACATATCGTTTGATTTTTTGACGGTTTACCGTACTAAGCTTATAAACCCCTTCATCAATCCTGGCTTTAAATTTATCATTATCATAATACTCTAAGTCATTACCTGTTATCAGGGATTGCAACATATCAAAATCAAAACTGGTATCAAAAAACTTATTAAGCTTAGAAAAGTTTGATATTATATAGTATTTTTCAAGCCTGTTTACCGCCTTAATGGAATCCTGCGTAATTAAAATCCTGACCGCCTCTATACCTAAGACAGGTGTTACTGATATCCATATTACACTATCTTTTTTTATTCTTATTAATCCGCTTATATTAGTGTTTTTATTTTTGTTTTTTACTGTCGCACTAAATTTCAATGTGATAAATGAATACTTTATTTCATTTTTCTTCATATTATCTATTAAAAAGTCTGCCCCCTTTTCTTTAATTGGTTCTCTTAAAGTTTTTCTGATAGGATTGCAAGCTATAAGTATAATTATTACGCAAAACACTAAATAATTAATATTTATCAGATATCTTTTCTTAAATAACATTTTATCTCTTGCTTAAATTTTCAAATTAGCCCTTTTCAATTTATTCATAAAGTTTTTGCTCTTTTATCTTTTTATCAAGAAACTCGGAACCTGTTCCTATTTCTTTAGCCTTTTTCCAGTAAAACAAAGCTTTTTCGCTATTCCCTTTTTTATATATAACATCTCCAAAATGTTCAAGAATAGTATCATCTGAATCTCCTCCCTTTTCAATACAATCTTTAAATACCTCGTAAGCCTTATCTATTTTTCCTATTTTATACAAAATCCAACCGTAAGTATCTAAATAGGTATAATTATCAGGCTCTTTATCAATTGTTTTCTTTGACATTGCTTCAGCTTTATCTAAATTTACACCCCTGACAGATAAAAAATAAGCGTAATTATTAAGCGCACTTACGTTATCAGCATTTGCTTCTATAGCTTTCTCATAAGCTTCGTCTGAAAGTTTATAATCTTTTAATTCATTATATATATCACCGAGAAAGGAATAATACTGACTAAGCATTACATCATTATCAACAACAAGTTCTGTCCCTGTTTTTAAAACCTTTGCTGCTTCTTTATAACTTTTTAATCTGTATGCTGCCTCTGCATAATATAAATATGGTAACGGCTGAAGAGGGAAAAGCTCCATCGCTTTTTTGCTGTATTCTTCAAGTTGTTTATAATTTTTTTGTAAAGATAAAAGGTTAACAGCAGATTCCCAAACCGTATAGTTTGAACTATCTGTTTTTATCGCTTTATTATATTCTTCTAAAGCAGATACATACTCTTTATCTCTTAACAGAAAATCCCCTTTAATAATATATACTTTTGAATTTTCCGGATAAAGTTCCTGAAGTAAAGATATTAAAGTATAACTTTGTTCTTTAAGCTCAGGGTAAGTTTCAGTAACATAATAATATGAAATAATTATATTCATTTTTGTATCAAGGCTAACCTGATTGTTAGCAAAAGCTATCTTTAACTCATTAAAAGATTCCTCTTTGTTTCCTTTTAGCCTGTAATATTCTGCAAGTGAAAAATGAACACTCCCATTTTCAGGGTCTATTTCTAACACTTTTTTATAATATTCGTAAGCTTTTTCATATTCTTTATAATTAAGATATAAGTCTGCTATATAAAGATAATATTTAGTCTCTGAAGGATTGGATTTAATTAATTTTTCTATTTCACTTACAGCTTTGTCAGGTTTGTTTAACTGAAGATAAAGATTTTTCTTCTGCATCACTGTTTCTTCATTAACCCCAAAAATATTTTCTATAGTTTCATATACTTTTATAGCTTCAGAATATTTTTTGGCATATAAATATGAGTTGGCTAAATATTCATAATAATCAGCTTTATTAATATTTTGCTTAATCAAGGTTTCATAAATCTTAGTAGCGTTTGAATATTGTCCTTTATATTCAAAAATTTTAGCAAGTTGTAACGAATACCATTCATTTTTAGGCTCCAGTTCTATTGCTTTTTTTAATAATATTGTAGCTTCATTCAAATGATTTTGCATTACATAGATATTTGCCAGCTCGTACTTCGCTGCTGCATTATCCTGATTTAAGGATATACTCTTTTTTAACTGTTTTATTGCTTCTTCATAATTACCCGCTAATGACTCCTTTTTCCCATCTATTAACATCGCTGTACTTTGAGCTTTATCTATGCTATTAGATTTGACATTTTGCGTTTTATCTCTTTCTTTTCCCTGTGGCTTTCTTATCTTACACGAAAATATTAAAATAAAGCAAAATAAAATAATATATATTAATCTTACTGGCATTTGTTTTCTGTTATTTTTCAATTTTATGAATGTTTATTAATGTTTCACATTTTGTAAAATGTGAAACATTTAAATCCGCCTTATTTTTAACCATTTAACATTTTTTTATTAGTCTAATACAGTAAAATCGCCAATACTTACCTGGTTTAATTCCCCTTTAAAATAAACATAATTTCCTATCATAGAATTTTCTATAGTAACGCAGGAAATAGTAGAACTATTTTGTACAATACTATTACTTATAACAGATTTGTCAATTTTAGTATTTTCTCCTACTGAAACATAAGGTCCAACAATAGAATTAATAATTTCAACTTTATCACCAATATAACAAGGGGCTATAATTATTGAATTTATAATTTTTGCTGTTTCTGAAATTAGTTTTTCATTTTTTTGATGATGCAATATCCTTTGATTCGTAAAAACAGTAGCGTCTTTATTTCCACAATCCAACCATTCATCAACAGGTGCAGTAATCATTTTCTTATCTTTTTTTAGCATATTTACTAATGCATCTGTTAGTTGATATTCATTATCTTTCATTAATTTATTATCTATCAGATACTCTAATTCCTTTCTAAATGACAATGCATCCCTGAAATAATAAATTCCTATTATTGCCAGATCGGAAATAAATTCCTTTGGTTTTTCTGCAAAGCTTCTGATTAAATTACTATCATCTGTTATTACAACTCCAAAAGCAGAAGGATTAGCCACTTTATGAACCCATATAATTGAATCGGCATTATTATTTATTTTAAAATCCGATTTAAAAAGAGTATCGGCAAATGCAACGATAACTTCTCCCTCTAATGAGTCTGCCGCACATAATATTGCATGTGCTGTTCCCAATGCCTGCTCCTGATAATATATTTTACCCTTAACTCCTGATTGTGCTGCTATCTTAATCAAATCCTCTTCAACTTCTTTCCCGAAATCTCCTATAATAAAAGCTATTTCTTCAATTTTTTCTTTTGTAAACGTGGACAAATCTTCAATAAGTCGCTGAACAATAGGTTTCCCTGCAATTCTTATAAGCGGTTTTGGTACTGTTAATGTGTGAGGTCTCATTCTCTTACCTATTCCCGCCATTGGAATTATTATCTTCATTCTAAAATGTATTAATGTGTTATTATGTTAATTAGCTAATCTGCTAATTTACTAATTTGCTAATATATGTAATTCAAATACCTGTATGTCCAAAACCGCCTGTTCCCCTTTCGGTAATTAAAATTTCATCTGTTTCAAACCAATTTGCCCTGACAAATTCGCTAATTATCATTTGAGCTATCCTATCCCCGTCATTAATAATAAATTCCTGATCTGAAAGGTTAATTAATATTATTTTAATCTCCCCTCTGTAATCAGAATCAATAGTTCCAGGTGAATTAAGCACTGTTATTCCTTTATTAATAGCAAGTCCGCTTCGGGGTCTTATTTGTGCTTCATAACCAACTGGTAATTCTATAAAAAGTCCTGTTGGTATTATAGCCCTTTGCAATGCTTTTAAAACTACAGCAGAGTCTAAATTTGCTCTTAAATCCATTCCTGCAGATGCTCTTGTCTCATAAGCAGGTAAACTATGTTTTGATTTATTAACTATTTTTATATTCATTATGCTTAGTATTGAGTATTGAGTATTGGGTATTGAGTATTGGGTATTGAGTATTGAGTATTGAGTATTGAGTATTGAGTATTGAGTATTAAGTATTAAGTATTAAGTATTAAGTATTAAGTATTAAGTATTAAGTATTGGGTATTGAGTATTGAGTATTGAGTATTAAGTATTTGGTATTGAGTCCCGCTACCCGCTACTCGCTACCCGCCACTATTATAATTATTTAGCGAAACTAACGGCTCTCGTTTCTCTGATAACAGTAATTTTAATTTGTCCGGGATAAGTCATTTCGGTTTGAATTTTTCTTGATAACTCAAAAGCTAATTTGTTAGCATCATCATCAGAAACTTTATCAGAACCAACAATAACTCTTAATTCTCTACCAGCCTGAATAGCAAAAGTTTTAGTAACACCCGGATAGGATAAAGCCATATCTTCAAGATCTTTAAGCCTTTTCATATAAGCTTCCACAACTTCCCGTCTTGCTCCTGGTCTTGCTCCTGAAATAGCATCGCAAACCTGGACTATAGGGGCAAAAAGATTATTCATCTCTGTTTCTTCGTGGTGGGAACCTATAGCATTACAAATTTCGGGTTTTTCTTTATATTTGTCAGCGAGTTTCATTCCAAGAAGAGCGTGAGGTAATTCGGGATCATCTTCAGAAACTTTGCCAATATCGTGAAGCAAACCAGCTCTTTTAGCTATTTTAGGATTAAGACCGAGTTCGGCAGCCATAGTAGCGCATAGGTTAGCGACCTCTTTAGAGTGTTGTAATAAATTCTGACCATAAGAAGACCTGTATTTCATCTTACCGACAAGTCTAACTAATTCATGGTGCATCCCATGAACTCCAAGGTCAATGGTAGTACGTTTACCTATTTCAATAATTTCCAGTTCAATTTGTTTTTTAGTTTTAGCAACTATTTCTTCAATACGGGCAGGATGAATTCTACCGTCAGCAACAAGTTTCTGAAGAGATAAACGGGCTATTTCGCGTCTGAAAGGGTCGAAACCTGAAATAACAATAGCTTCAGGAGTATCATCAACAATAAGTTCAACGCCGGTAGCAGCTTCCAAAGCTCTAATATTTCTACCTTCCCTGCCAATAATACGCCCTTTGATTTCATCATTTTCAATATTAAAAACAGTAACAGTGTTCTCGTGAGTAAGTTCGTTAGCAGTTCTTTGAATAGTTTCAACAATAATTTTTTTGGCTTCCATATTAGCAGTAATACGGGCTTCCTCAACAGTGTCTTTGATAAAAACAAGAGCCTCTCCTTTAGCATCTTCTTTAATAGACTCCATTAGTTGTTGTTTGGCTTCATTGGCAGATAGACCAGAAATAGCTTCAAGCTGGGCTAAATGCTGGCTGTGAGCTTTTTCAAGATCTGCTTTTTTTCGAGCAATAATCTCCTGCTGGCTATTAAGATTGTCTTTAATAGTAGAAATTTCTTTTTGCTTACGCTGAAGTTCTTCAATTTTTTGAGAAAGTGCAACATCTTTTTGTTTAAGTCTGTTTTCGTTTTTGAGTAAATTGTTGTTACGTTCGTTGAATTGTTTATCATTTTCAACTTTCATCTGGTAGAATTTTTCTTTAGCCTGAAGTATTTTTTCATTTTTAATTACTTCAGCTTCTTCCTCAGCTTTTTTAATCAAATGTTCACTTCTTTTTTCTATAGCTTTACGAAGTAAAGTGTAAGCTAAAAGAATACCGAGAAAAAAGCAAACAATTGATATTAGTAGTGTCCAAATAAACGGTTCCATCATAAATAATAAATAAAGTTTGTTAATAATATTAATAAAAAAACCCGCATATAATTCATAGGTTAGATAAACCCCAAATATAATGGATAGGGGTGCCTGGTTTTTCGCGTGTCCTCTGTTGCTAAGACAAAACTAAAAGTTTAGCCTTAGCATACCTGTAAACAGGTGAGGCCTGCCCTACAAACCATTGAGCTTACCCCTAAATGTGTATGTGTTGAGTTTATCAACTTTAAGCTGAATTAATGCGGGTTATAGCTTAGAGATTTATATCAAAGAACGAAAAAGATGCTTTTTTATCAGTTGTCTGAGTTTTTTATACTCAGCCTATTATTATTTATAATTTTTTATTAATGTTTTTCAAGTAAGTTATCAAGTTCAAGTAATCGTTCTGTCATCTTGTCGTAAGAATTAATGTTATTCTGCAATTTAACAAGCATATTATTAGTTTGAAGACAAAACATAGCTAAAAGGTCCTGGTTATCTTTAATCAGATATTTTTTAGCCATAGTTTCCAGTTCATTATTAATATATTTTGCAGCTTTTCTAACATATTCTTCATCATCTTTTAATATTGTCATAGTGTAAGGTCTGTCAGCAATGTTCACGGTGATTTTCATTTTATCATTCTTTATTTTGTTCTGACTATCCGACATATAACAAATTTGATTATTAAATAATGTTTAAAACAATTATTAAAAATTTGAATAGTAATTAATGTTTATTTATATAAAAAATTAGTTGTTTAATAAAGATAAGCATCTGTCAATTTCCCGCATCATCTCATTAATCTTTAGTTTAAGTTCTGTTCCTTGTTTAGAAGTTTGTATTTTTTTAGTAATTCTAACAATTTTAATTTGCTCTTTAAGTTCATTAATAATTTTTTCCTGTTCTTGATTTTTCTCTGATAATTGCTTATTAATAGAAATTAAATCGGCTTTTTCATTTAAAAGTTCAGTTTGCAAATTTAATAAATTTCTAACTTTATATTCAATTCCGGCTAAAATTGTATTAATGTCTTTCATAAAAATAACGGAAGAAATAGCGAATTTTTATTAAATTTAATGAGTTACAAAATTAATAAATATTTTTCAATTAAGGGTAAAAAATAATAATAATTTTATTTTAGGTATAAAAATATCAGGATAAAAAGGCTTCTTCAATAAGAATATTATACAACTCTTTAAGGCTGATTCCGTCATATCCGGCTTGCTGGGGAATAATACTGGCGTCAGACATTCCCGGCACAGAATTAATTTCAAGCAAATAGAACTCATTTTCCCTGAGAATATAATCAATCCTGACAACCCCCTTACAGTTAAATTCTTTATATAAAAACCCGGATATTTCCCTGCATTTTTTTTCGGCTTTTTTATCAATTCCGGCAGGAGTAATCTCCTGAGATTTTCCTTTATATTTAGCAGTATAGTCAAAGAATTTTCTTTTAGAAATAATTTCAGTTATTGGTAAAGTTTTAATTATTCCTTTATTTTTGAAAACGCCACAGGTAACCTCAGTCCCGACAATGCACTCCTGAACTAAAACCTCATTATCAACAGTGAAAGCTTTATTAATAGCCTGTGTAAGCTGATTTTCTTTATCAATTTTAGACATCCCGATACTTGAGCCGCTGTTATTAGGTTTTATAAAGCAGGGAAGAGATAGTTTTTTTATTATTGCTTTAGTATCTATTTTCTCATTTTTTCTAATGAGTACAGTTTTAGGGGTTGAAATTTTAAAGTTAGCAGCAATAATAGTAGTAAAATATTTATTAAAAGTTATAGCAGAACTAAGTAAGCCTGAAGATATATAAGGAATGCCGAGCATATCAAAATAGCCCTGTATTTTACCGTCTTCGCCGGGTGCGCCGTGAATTATATTAAAAACGCAATGAAACTTAATTTTTTTCTTTTTTATATTAAGGCTGAAATCATTTTTATCAATAAATATTTTTTCCTCTTTATTAAGATAAAACCAGTTTTTTTTATCTATATTAATTAAGTAAGGTATATATTTTTCAGTATCTAAATATTTAATAATATTTTCAGCGCCCTGTAAAGATATATCAGCTTCCCCGGTGTATCCGCCTGCAATAACAGCAATATTTTTTTTCATTAATTTAAGTAAAAAACAGTTTAAAAAACAGACGCAAAAATATATTTTTTTTATAATGGTTATTGATAAATCTTAATTTTGCACCTTCAAATAATATTATATTATATAAAGATATGATAAAAATAGGAGTAATTGGCGCCGGTCATCTTGGAAAGATACATATTAAATGTATAAAAGAAATAAAAGAATATGCTCTGATTGGTTTTTATGATTCGAATGAAGATACTAAAGCAATAGTTGCGTCTGAGTTTGGAATAAAGAGTTTTGACACAATGGACGAACTGATAAAAGCGGTTGATGTAATTGACATAATTACTCCCACAATATCGCATTTTCCTGTCGCTTCAGCTTCCATAAAACAATTTAAGCATATCTTTATAGAAAAACCTTTATGTAGCAATCTTACGGAAGGGAAAAAACTAATATCTCTTGCCGGTGAAGCTAACGTGAAGGTGCAGGTAGGTCACGTTGAAAGGTTTAATCCTGCTTTTATAGCCGCCAAACCATATATTAAAGAGCCAATGTTTATTGAAACACACAGGCTGGCAGAATTTAATCCCCGCGGTACAGATGTTCCTGTTGTTTTAGATTTAATGATTCATGATATAGATATATTGCTGAATATAGTAAAAGCAAATGTAAAGCGAGTAAGCGCCAGCGGCGTATCTGTTATCAGCAAGACTCCCGACATAGCGAATGCGAGAATAGAGTTTGATAACGGCTGCGTTGCAAATCTGACAGCGAGCAGGATATCTTTAAAAAAGATGCGAAAATTCCGTATATTCCAGCCTGAAGCATATATAGCTATAGATTTCTTCAAGAAGAAAAGCGAGATAATAAATATAGAAGAATTAAAAGCAAATGAGAAAGAGGGTCCTTTTGATATAATAATAAATACAGCCCCTGAAGAAAACAGAAAAAGAATAAAAATCTTTAACCCTGAAACAAATGAGATAAATGCAATAAAGATGGAACTTGAAAGTTTTTACAAGGCTGTAAAAAATGATAAAGATCCTGAGGTAAGCATACAGGATTCGTACAAAGCATTGGAACTTGCATATAAGATTATTGAAAAAAGCAATAACAAATTATAATAGTCCATAATTTATTTCGTTTGTTAAAAATTATTAATTGAATTAAGTTTCATTTTTTAATTAGAAACACTAAGAATAAAAAATTGAAATATAAGACCCACATAAATAAGAGCATCTCTAAAAACTCCGTCTTCCCTCTCCTAATTTTAGGAGAGTGTAAGGGTGAGGTTAAATTTTTATTAGTTTTTAGAAGTCCCCATAATTTTATAAATTTTTGTTTACTTTTTTCAGGGATATTATTTTTCTCTTCTTGTAATATTATAAATCCTGATGAAGATATCCCATCATATTTAATGGTAGAAAAAATAGTTTTTACATCTAAGATTTCAGATGATGTAAATTCTCAAAATATAAGCGATGTATGGGTTTATATAGATGATGATATAATTGGGGCTTTTGAGTTGCCTGCCAAAATACCTATCCTCAAAGAAGGTAAACATAAACTAACGCTTAGACCTGGGATTAAACTTAACGGTATAGATGCCACACGCGCTATATATTCTCTTTATTCTTCTCTTGACTCAAACATAATACTTGAACCTGACAAGATATTGAAAGTTAATTTTAATACTACTTATGTTTCTAATCTAAATATTACCTGGCAGGAAGATTTTGAAAATCCTAATTTTTCCTTAGTAAAAACAGAACGTAGCGATACTACTGTTAAACAAGCTAAAAATGAAAACTATAGTTATTTTGAATATGGGGAAAAATATGCTGGCAGAGTTTATATTAATACAGATAAGCCTTATTTTGAATTAGTATGCGACACCTCACTGACATTGCCCAGAAACTATAAACCTGTGTATCTTGAAATGGATTATAAGACAAGCTGCGATTTTACAGTTTCTTTAAAAATAACTACTACAAGCCAATCTTATATGCAAGAATATCTGACTATAACTGCTGCGCCTTATTGGCGTAAAATATATATTAATTTAACGCCTTATGCTAATCTTGATTCTAAAGCTAAAAGCTATAAATTATATTTCAGCCACAGACTTGAGACAGGCAAAACTTACGACGAATTGTTTTTTGACAATCTAAAATTAGTAACAACAAAATAATTAAATGTTTCACATTTGTAAAATGTGAAACATTTAAACTATAAACGAATATGAACAAAAAACTCCAGGTAGCTAAATATGTAACTGCTGATATTTTTTCGGCTTGTACAGCCTGGCTATTATTTTTTGTTTTCAGAAAAACATCCGAAAGTCCTGTTTCTCTGCAGGATTATTCAATAATTTATAAAGACGCCAATTTATACATAGGGCTTTTATTATTACCTGTTTTTTGGTTGTTTTTATATTTTATTAATGGTACATACAGAAAGATATACAGGAAATCAAGAATGAAAGAATTGAGCCAGACTTTTATAATTACCCTTATCGGCGTTTTAATAATCTTTTTTATTTTGATTCTTGACGATACTGTCATTAATTACAGATATTATTATAAATCCTTTATAAGCCTTTTTATTCTTCATTTTTCTATAACGTTTATATTAAGG
>JAGODS010000362.1 GCA_017998135.1 Bacteroidales bacterium | reverse complement strand
CTGTTGCCAAAGACCCCTTAAGTGATATTAGCTTTATTTATATAGCCGATATTGGCGATAACAATGCCAAATATAAATCTATCTATGTTTACCGTCTTAAAGAACCTCAGCTGACAGGTAAAGACGAAATTCTGCAGAGCAGTGAAATTAAAACTATAGAAATAAATTACGAAGATGGACCTCGCGATGCAGAAGCAATCTTTCTGGAACCTAATACCGGGGATATTTATCTGATTAGTAAAAGGGAAGAACAAGTTGGTCTTTATCGCATTGCTTATCCTTTCAATTTTAGGGCTAAAAATATCGCCAGACGACTTGCTTCTTTACCTCTTAACTGGGTTACCGCGGCAGACCTGAGTAGTAACGGAAAACAGCTATTGGTGAAGACCTATACTGGAATTTACAAATATAAAACAAAGCTGGACGATAATAAGAACATAACTCTTAGCAAAGAAGCCAAAACAATGGCTTATCTTACAGAGCCACAAGGAGAAGCTCTCTGTTGGGATGCTAAAAATAAGGGCTATTTCACACTTTCCGAATCCGCCAAAGGAATTACTCAAACCCTTTACTATTATAAATAAATTGCTACTTAAAAGGGATTGATTCACCTCTCCCAATTTGGAAGCGTCCTAAATTGTTCCATACTTCTCAATCCTTTTGCCTTCTACAAGGGTTTGCATATTGAAAACGCATAAAAAGATAATATAGTCACTAACCTTTATTCCCCCTTGCCTCTGTATAAGTTATTATGTCCCCAATAAATAAGTTACTTCAGGTTGCCATAAATTAGTTCGTAAGTTGGGCAACCTTCGCTTGTTATTATGCTGGGCATCATTTTCTGCCAAGGTGAATCTCTTATGCTGCTTTAAAGTTTCTTTAACGACCCTTTAACGAAGTTAAGGAATCGTTAAAGAGTCGTTAAAGAGTCATTAAAGAATTGACCAAGCAACAAGTAGTTAAACACAAGTCCAGAAAACAAGTTGATAAATCATTTTGGCTGCCTTTTAACTTATTTTTTTAACTTTAGGATTACTCTTTTGGGGAGCAGAATATTAGCTTTGGGATGGGGGGTGTATCTCTCTTCTTCCGAGGATTTAGGCACCCATCGCTATTATTATATTGTATTTCAACCCTCTAAATCCTCTCCACCTCATTTTCTTGTGGATAAACGATAACGCTATAATACTCTTTCTCTCAGAACATATCAATAAAAAACCTTAACTTCAAAAAGGAAGGTGGGATGCACTACAAAAAAGTTCCGTAGGATAAAGAAACCGTAGATTATAATTGTAAAAGAGCTCTTATTCAGAGTAATGAAGGTGGTAAGCATCTATTTGTTTCCGAAGGAACACTTTCCAAACAGCAAAACGGTTCTAATATCATTATTCACAACACACCAACTTTTGAGGGATGGAGATATGTTAAACCCAAATAATGCAGTTGCGGGATAGTGGGTTGGCAAATTCCAATTTGCCAAAGAGTTCAGAAAACTCTATAAATAACTTTTTTCTTTCTCTTGCCGAATCGGAATTCGGCAACCCACAAAGTAAAGTTGTTAATTTGTTATTTCTATTGCATTATTTGGGTTAAATAAATCTATAAGTTTTGGCACTTCCACTAATACTGCTAACCAAATTGGTTATTTGGATTATACTAATACCTCCTGCAGATTTTCCGGTTTCTTTTCTTATAATCAGGAAATCTTCTTAAATCTCTTTACTTTAAGTGAACAGCCCTATCCCCATAAAAAAACGCTGACAGCAATTGAAGAATCAAAACATCCGGATAAACTACCCGTTTTTAATACTATTGATGAACTGCTAAAGACCTTAGAGAACTGATTTGCTTAAACTAAGTTATACATCTCAATTTAAAAGAGATTATAAAAGATATGAGCATAATAAATCAGTTATAGACGCTTTGCAATTGGTATTGAATAACCTCAGCGCAGAAAACCCCTTACCCGAAAAATACAAAGATCGCTGACTAAAAGGAAATCTAAATAATTGCCGAGAATGTCATCTAACTCCAAATGTTCTGTTACTGTATAGGATTCAGAATAATGTTCTTGTTTTAGTTAGAATTGGCACTCACTCCAATTTGTTCAATTAAACCTCTTAATCCTGACTTCTTGACTTATGGCTTTGTTTCTTTGGCAATAAATTCCCTGTGCGCATCAAAAGCAATAACAGGCAGATTATTTAAGGAAAAGAATTTTGCCTCTGCAGCATCGTCTCCGGCTTGTAGTTTGCCCCCAATGGCTTTAACCCTGAATCCTATGCTGAGAACTCTTTCATAGATTGGGCTTGTGCCGTAAAACCAACCTGTGGAATGCATAATTTTACCTTTCAATCCTGTTTCTTCTTCCAGTTCCTGTAAGGCGTTTTCTTCAGGCGTGAGGTTAATTTCCATATAACCGCTTGGTAAAGCCCAAAAGCCGGCTTTTGGTTTTAGGCGGCGTTTTACTAACAGCAATTCGTTGTTTTCGTTAAAAAGCACGATTGTCACAGCGGGAATAGGATTTTTGTAATAAATCCAGTTGCAGGCAGGACAGTGAGGACGGAGCTTATTTTCATTGTCCTTTTTCAGCTCCAGTAAATGTCCGCACTGCAGGCAGTAATTTACATTCTTGTAGTTTGCAGCAGTAAGGTTACTCATAAAACCAAATATTCAAGCGTGTTTTCTTTTGTCAAGTTTTACCATTCGCTATTTCTTTTCCTGTTGTGCCGGTTAAGCACTCATTTTCACTTTCTCATTGACAAAATTGCCAGCTGAAAACCTTATGCCTGAAAGTTCTACATTCGTTTTAGGACAGGACTTTAG